>JAGSHA010000101.1 GCA_023954795.1 Oceanospirillaceae bacterium
CAAGCTTCAGCGAGGCCTGATAGTTCCGGTCGTTGAGACGAGCAACCAGGGTGCTGATCTGAGTCTCATACTCATCACGCAGCTGACGCTCCAGCTTGCGATCCGGGTGGTAGCCGAACAGATCCAGTTTAGTGCCACGCAGGCTACGCATCTTAGCGACGGTGCCCAGTGCTTTTAGCATCCACGGACCGAAGCTCATCTTCTTCGGACGGCCCTGAGAATCGCGTTTACGCGCCAACAACGGCGGAGCCATGTGGAAGTTAATGCGATAGTCACCTTCAAAGGTCTCACTGACCTCTTTCAGGAAATCGGAATCGGTATACAGGCGCGCCACTTCGTACTCGTCTTTGTACGCCATCAGACGGAACAGCTGCTTAGATACCGCTTCGGTCAGAGCCTGAGAGTCCACGCCCAGTGCACTCTCTGCACCCGATACTTTGCTCACCAAGTCACGGTAGCGCGCTGCGTATTTGGCATCCTGATACTTGGTCAGGAAGGCGGTGTTACGCTCAATCTGAGTCTCCAGTGTCAGCTCTGGTGCTGGCTTGTGACCACCGGCCGACTGCTTAACAAATTCCGCATCAACGGCAGCCAAACGGCCCCAGTTAAAGGCGGTTTTGTTCTTCTCTATCGCCACACCGTTCAGCTCAATCGCTTTCTGCAGGGCATCCAGCGATACCGGAACCAGACCGGACTGCCATGCAAAGCCCAGCATCATCACGTTGGAGAAGACGGTATCGCCCAGCAGGGTTTCCGCCAGACGGTTGGCATCGAGAGTGTCCATTCGGTCATCACCCACCGCCTCACCCAGAATGCGGACACGGCGGGTCGACTTCATATCGGCATCGCGGTAGAGCACGTTGTCTGCTGTCGCGATCTCAGCCAGATTCAGTACCGCACGGCTGTGATCTTTACGCAGCACACTCAGTGCTTTGTCAGAGGTGGCCACGACCATATCGCAGGCGATCATGGCATCGGCCTGACCGGTTTCGATCCGCACCTGATGGATATCTTCCGGCTGTGGTGCCAGACGTACGTAACTCAGTACGGTGCCGCCCTTCTGCGCAAAGCCCATGAAGTCCAGTACGGTTGCGCCTTTGGATTCCAGATGCGCCGCCATGGTGATCAGCGCCCCCACGGTCACAACACCGGTACCACCTACCCCGCCCACCAGCAGGTTGTAACTGCTGTTGAGCGCATTCAGCTGAGGCAACGGCAATGTCGCCAGTTTCTGGTTAAACGCTTCACCGATAGAGACACCGCCGCCTTTGCGCAGCTGACCACCTTCGATGGTGACGAAGCTTGGGCAGAACCCGGATACACAGGAGAAATCCTTGTTGCAGGAAGACTGGTCGATACGACGCTTACGGCCCTGCTCTGTCTCACGCGGGATCACCGACAGACAGTTGGATTTCTGTGAGCAGTCACCACAGCCTTCACACACATTGTGGTTGATGAAGGCACGGCGCTGCGGATCAGGGAACTGGCCGCGCTTACGGCGGCGACGTTTTTCTGCGGCACAGGTCTGGTCGTAGATCAGTACGGTCACACCCTGAATGTCCCGCAGTTCTCGCTGGATTGTGTCCAGCTCATCACGGTGATGAAAGGTAGCCACGGACGGGAAGATGCTCTTATCGCTGAACTTCTCCGGCTCGTCGCTCAAAATTGCGATCCGTTGAACGCCTTCGGCAAACACCTGATTGGCAATCGCCGGCACGGTGATGACACCGTCCACCGGCTGACCACCGGTCATTGCCACGGCATCGTTAAACAGAATTTTGTAGGTAATGTTGGCATTCGCCGCCAGCGACTGACGGATCGCCAGAGAACCGGAGTGGAAGTAGGTCCCTTCACCCAGGTTCTGGAAAACGTGTTTATTTTCGAGGTAACGGGATTTGGAGATCCAGTTCACACCCTCGCCGCCCATCTGAATCAGGGACTCAGTTTTGCGGTTCATCCACGATGCCATGAAGTGACAACCGATACCCGCTTGCGCGCGGCTGCCTTCAGGCACTTTGGTGGAGGAGTTGTGTGGGCAACCGGAGCAGAAGTATGGCAAACGACGTACGCCACCCGGATCACATACGGTGCTGCCACGGACACCCACTTCGGCCAGTTGCTCGCGGAAATCAGAACCCAGCAGCTGGGTGATGCGGTCCGCCACATAGCGGGCCAGCATATTCGGACCCAGCTCTCCCACATACGGAATCAGCGGCTCGCCGTTTTCATCTTTCTTGCCAACAACGGTGACGTTGATCGTCTCGTCCGGTGCCGACATATACTCTTTGATCTGGCTTTCGATGATGCCGCGTTTCTCTTCAACAACTAGAACTTCCTGCTTGCCGCGCACGAAATCCATCGCACCGCTGCGCTCCAGCGGCCATACCAGACCGACCTTGTAGATATCCAGGCCCAGCGCACGACACTTCTCTTCATCCAGTCCCAGCAGCTCCAGCGCGGCCATCAGGTCCAGATGGGCTTTACCCGTGGTGACGATGCCAAAACGCGCATCCTGAGTATCATAGATACGCTTATCAAGCGGGTTGGCGCGGGCAAACGCGGCTACTGCTGCGAGCTTATGCTCAATACGGGTTTCCAGCTGCGGTCCCGGAAGATCCGGCCAGCGATAGTGCAAACCACCTTCCGGCGCTTCAAAGTCTTCAGGAATTTTGAACGCAGGCAGCTCATCGATGTTGACGGACGCTGCACTTTCCACAGTTTCAGAGATCGCCTTAAAGCCGGTCCACATGCCGCTGTAGCGGGACATGGCAAAACCCCAAAGACCAAATTCAAAGTATTCAGAGATGCTGGCCGGGTTGATAGTCGGCATAAACGCCGCCATAAACGACACGTCCGACTGGTGCGGCATACTGGAGGACACACATCCGTGGTCATCACCCGCCACCACCAGCACACCACCGTTCGGAGAACTGCCGTAGGTGTTACCGTGTTTCAGCGCATCCGCCGCACGGTCAACACCCGGACCTTTGCCGTACCAGATACCAAATACGCCATCGACATTTTTGTCATCGTCAGTTTCAACCTGCTGCGTACCCAGCACCATAGTGGCACCCAGCTCTTCATTGATCGCCGGTATAAAGTCGATATCGTGATCTTTCAGGAGGGTTTTGGCCTGCCACAGCGCCTGATCGTACCCGCCCAGCGGTGATCCACGGTAGCCACTGATAAAGCCAGCAGTGTTCAGTTTGTTCTTGCGATCCAGCTGACGCTGCATCAGGGGTAAACGCACCAGCGCTTGTGTGCCGGTCAGAAAAACACGACCGGTTTCACGCGTGTAACGGTCGTTTAGAGAGTAGTCGTCCAGTGAATCTACGTGGCCCGTTTTATGGCTCATGCCATACACCTCAGCAAACTGTTTCTTATTGTTATGCGGCTAACTGACCGAATTGATTTATGTCAATTGCCGTAGGAATGAGAAATAGTCTATGAGTTTTATGACGAAAGGTGCTTGCAAATTACATAGCAGATCAGGATTATTATGAAATATTCAAAACAATAACCCCAAACAAACGAAAGATTCTTTCGTATCTTAAAGAGATCGCGAATTCATGTCAGAAGAACTGGACCGTTACGACCGCCACATCCTCAAGATTCTGCAGGACGATGGCCGTATCTCTAACCAGCATCTGGCCGATCAGGTCGGATTATCCACGGCAGCGTGCTGGCGTCGCGTTAAATCATTGGATGAACGTGGCATTCTGAAAAGGCATACGACGCTGGTTGATCCAGAGGCTTTGGGATACGGACTCTGCGTGATGATCATGGTGACACTGATTCGCCACCAGCAGGACCACACCAAAGAGTTTGAGGCAGCCGTCCAGTCTTTCCCTGAGGTTCTGCAATGTTATGCGGTGACTGGAAACGCAGACTATGTACTGCGCGTGGTGATCCCTAACATGGCCGCCTACGATACGTTTCTCAGCGAAAAGATCTTCACCCTGCCGGGCGTGAATCAGGTGAAATCCAACTTTGCGTTACGTGAAGTGAAGTATGAAACCGCCATTCCGGTCGATCTGGGCTAGGTATTCCATTTTTACCAGAGGACACAAGGGCGTGGTTTCCTGCGCCCTTATACACCGCCAATATTGTCCTGAGTAGCGCCCTTTTCATTTCGCTTACCAGAAAGTCATCAATATCCTTGGTGCCAGAAGTTATTAAAACGCCTGCGGTTTTTCATTTCTGTTTCAGTAACTCCATCTACTCTATCCCTGAGACGAGAGAGAAGTTGGAGAAACATCATGAAGATTGTGATGAGCATGTTGGTACTCATGTTTGGTTTGTCTGCCGGTTCAGCGTATGCCGAAAGTGCACGCGATCTGTTACTCGACGACAATATCAGCGCATACAGTAACCTGCCCGCTGACGTGTATCAGCGTTACCACGGCGATAAAAGCGATTAATAATCCTTTTATATAATTCTATCGGCGCGTGAAGTCTCCCCTTCTTCACGCTCCGTTGGATTCATCCAGCACTAACATCTTACTTAAAGCGCTCTTCAATACCCTTCAAAACAACCGGATCGATACTTTGGTGAAATGCCGAAGACGCTGTCGCCACGGTAATCGCCACAAAAATGCCGGTCAGCATAATGCCCTGAAATGCGATCACGATCGCCAGCACCTTGGCACTCTTTCTCACCGGACGAATATCACCATACCCCACTGTCAGCGCGGTAATAAATGACCAGTACAACGCGTTGAAGCGTCCCCAGCCTTCAAGACGCCCCACCACCTGACCCACAATGATAATCAGAGTGCAAAGCATCAACAGAATTGGAGCGGCCAGATACACACCCCAGAAGAAAAGCTGAATAAATGTAATCGAGAATTCCATACCAGCATTGTAGCCGCTCAAGCATGACCGACAAAGAAGCCAAAATGAGATGTCTATTCCGTTGCCCTGTCGAGTGGGGTTTGACAACAGGACAACGGATACTGCAGAGGGGATACTACAAACGGCTTGATTCAAAGCACCGTGATAAGCGCTCAAGCCAGAATGAAGCGTAAGAAGTTACCGGAGGAAAGAGAAATCACATTTGCGAATCGGACTTATAGGTTTGCTGAATCAATCAACGATCAGCCAACCTGCTCGTCTACTGTCCGCTCCACCATACCCTCCACTAACACAGGCACAGTGGTCTGGATGTAATCAATAAAGGCCTCCACATGCTCAGGTAACGATCGTTCAGCACGCCAGATCCAATGATAACTAAATGCAGCCGGTTCGTTTTGCTTCACAAACAGTGGATACAAGGAGCGATTATCGGGTGATATTTTGGCACTGGGCAGAATCCCCGCACCTATGCCTAAGGATGCCCAGTCTTCAATCACCTTGTAAGTCATCGCCTGCCCGATATACGGGTTTAGTTTGCCCCCCTGGGCTTTCATCATATTGGCGAGAGCGTCATTCAATCCACAACCTCCACCTGTGAGAATAATCGGGGTGGCAGGCAGATCGGCCATCTCAAATGACAAACGGCTGGCCGCTGGCTCGTCATTCAATGCGGGCAGGTAATAGAGATTATCGCGGTAGAAAACGCAGGATGACTCGCCGTCACCGCCTTCATTTTCCGGCACGATCTGGATATCAATCTGTTCACGGCTTAAACGCTGCGACAAGTCATCGATAAAACACTCTTTGAAGAACACCGTCACATCCGGGTGAGCTTGCCGGAACGGTGCCAACACCTGATCCAGACGCTGCATATCCACCAGCGGCGAAAACCCAATCCTTAAGATCTTATGGCTCGGATTGTGATAAGACTCCGCGGCTTTCACCAACTCATCACGGTTGTGCAGCACCTCCTGAATGCGCGGCAGCATATATTCACCGAATGAGGTCAGCTCCACCTTACGTGTGGTGCGATTGAATAGCCGCCCTCCCAACTCCTCTTCCAGCTGAGATATCGCATTGGATAAGGTTGGCTGCGTCGCAAAACTAAGTTCTGCCGCCCGACTAAAAGAGCTTGTTTCTGCGACGTTCACCACAAACTGCAGCTGTTTCAGATTCATAACCACACTCATTCGTTTTCTAAATAAATCATATTTATAAATAGAATTTATCAATACCGCTCAATCAGCCTAATTTATTTCTCACCGGCTTTCCAGCACCAGCGTGCGCTGGAAAGCCCATTTTTCGTGACATAAGTTTCGAGACATAAGGTTCGTGACATACGTGGGGTGGGTAGCAACATGAGCAGTGACATCAACTTTGATCTGGGCGCCGGACAGATCGAGTTCTTAACGTACGGCATCGTACTGGCTGGTGCCGGTTTTTTGGTCCTCACCGGATTGGTAAAGGAGCTGGCACCCGCTGAACGTCGGCGCTGGATGCTGGGGGTGGCGTTAGGCACGGGTGTGCTGGCGTTTACGCTGAAGATCGCTTTTGTTGTGCTCTTCTCGGTTTTTTCTGTTCCGATGCTGGATATGCTGCCCACACCACAGAAAACGTTGTCGGGTGATAACTCCAACTTTGCTCAGCTAAACCGTTTTCGTTCGGGCACGTTATTACCGTCTCCCTATATCTGGCAGGCTCTGCCATACGAAGCGCCTACGCCAATAAACAATCCGCAAACCCCACAGAAAATCACCTTGGGAGAGGACTTGTTCTTCGATAAACGCCTCTCCTATGACCGAACACTGTCGTGTGCATCCTGTCATGAGCTATCTATCAGCAAGGGCGGCGCCGATGGACTGCCTGCATCCGTTGGCATTTACAAACAGCAAGGTACGCGCAACGCACCCACGGTCTTAAACAGCGCATTCCAGCGCGTATTATTTTGGGATGGTCGGGCCGCATCATTGGAAGAGCAGGCACTCGGTCCACTGGTTAACCCGATAGAGATGGGGATGCCATCGATTGCCAGCGTTGAAGCCCGTATACAGTCGATACCCGAATACGCTGACAAATATTCATCGGCCTTTCCTGAGAATCCGGTGATCAACGCCGAAAACACAGCGAAGGCGATTGCGGCCTACGAACGTACGCTGATCACACCGGACTCACCCTATGATCGGTTTGTCCGCGGAGATGATCGCGCGCTCACCGAACAACAGATTCTGGGTATGGCGCTGTTTGAAGAAACCGGCTGTCCGCTGTGTCACTCAGGCCCGAATTTCAGCGAAGCCAGCGTATTCGGCGTCACCGCTGTATACCGTTCATTTCCCACAATTTCGGGATCTGATTATGAAGAGAAGTATCAACTGACCGATGATCTAGGATTGGCTGCCAACACAGCCGATGCCACCCGAGGCGTCTGGCGTGTGCCGTCACTGCGGAACGTCAGCCTGACCGCTCCGTATCTACACAACGGTTCAGTAGACTCCTTAGCAGAGGTCGTACGGATTATGGCGACAGTTCAGTTGGGTAAAACACTGAGTGAAAAACCGGAAGATGACCAGCGGGTAACCTGGTCTAGCGGGGAAAAGAGGTTTCAGGTCACCCGCAATCACGCGCTGACAGATGATGAAGTCGACAACATCGTCGCGTTTCTTGAAGCCCTTAGCGGTGACCCGGCATCCTATAACCGTTAACAACCAGTCAAATATACAACGGGTATACACGCCCGTTGTATATGGCATTCATATCCAGACGTTCCTGGCTTCAGCCCGCCGCCATTCCGCCATCAACACTCAGCGTAGACCCCGTCACATAGGACGCTTGCTCGGAGAGCAGCCAGATAACACCCTGAGCAACCTCTTGGGGTTGGCCAATGCGACCCATCGGGATCATCGAATCAAACGCATGCAGATCGCCATCGGTCACACGCATATAATTCGGCGTTTCAGTCGCGCCCGGGCAGATCGCATTGATCCGAATGTTTTTGCCCGCCATATCAAGCGCCGCTGAGCGGGTCAGTCCGACCACTGCAAACTTACTGGCCACATAGGGGGACAGGCCCGCCACCCCCTTCAATCCAAACGCGGAGGCATTATTCACGATGGCACCACCACCCGATTTCAGCATCAACTCAATCTGATACTTCATGCCGTAGAGCACCGCTGAAAAGTTCAGGTCCATCACCTGCTGACACTCTTCATCGCTAATCTCATGCAACGGCAGCAAGTCACCGTGCCCACCGGCATTATTAAACGCCAGATCCAAACGGCCGTAACACTCCTCGATAGCCGCCATCAGCGTGCGCAGCTGTTTCGGCTCTCTGACATCGGTCGGTACACATAACGCCTGGCCACCCAAAGCGGTAATTTTGGCGGCCACCCGCTCCAGCTTTTCCAGCGTTCGTCCCGCTAAAACCACAGAAGCACCTTGTCGAGCGAGCTCCACCGCCACCGCTTCACCCATGCCGGAACCCGCTCCGGTCACGACCGCTACTTTATCTTTCAACATAGACTGCCTATATGTCCATTTTATTATTAGTGAACATACACATAGCCACATCAAATATTGAATTTCAATTAATATTCAATAGATATTGAAAAACAAGAAGCATCAATTCCCCTGCTACACCATATTCCGCGTTATGGCAGTGTTTTCACGATGCAGGCTGCATCACACCCTCTTCTCGCCTTCCTTGCCACACCATCAAGCCACCACACACAATCAACATCACCGCAGCCAATGCCAGTATCAGATAGAGCAAAGACAGAGAACCCGTAGTGTTCTGAATATAACCTGCGGTCAGATTACCGGCACTGCCACCCAACGCTGAAGCGACCATCCCCAGGCCACTCAATTGCATGGTTGCGATCGGTGAGTAACGCTGTGCCACCCAGGATGAAATAATGCCCCAGACCGGAAAGTACATGACTCCGTATCCCACCCCGGCAACAAAAGCATACTGAACCGGGTCGAAGCTAAAGGCCGCAAGTCCCACTGCATACCCCACTGACATAGTCAGTACAGCAAACGCATGACCCTTTTTCTCCGCCAGCTTTCCGACGGCTACACCCGCAATCATTCCGCTGACCCCCAAAATGGTCCAGGTGGTACCCGACAACGCCTCACGTTGTGCCAGTTCATCCAAGTAAGTGTTGAGCCAGCTGGTGAAGGTGATGCAGGTGAAACCCACCAGAAAGTAGATCAGGCAACTCATACACGCACGGTGTTCGGACAAGACGGCACGAAACATCTGACGCATCGACAACGACGCGTTGTCATAGCTGTCCAGATCATATGTCTGAGACTCCTGAATATCAGAGGACGCCGGTAACGCACGAATCATCTGCAAGGTCAGCAGCACCACAACTGCACCAAAACAGGCCGTGAACACCCACGCGCTTTCCCAACCAAAAACAGGGATCCACCACAACAAAACCAGGC
>JAGSHA010000252.1 GCA_023954795.1 Oceanospirillaceae bacterium
GCCAAACCGATACCGATGGTTCCAAACACCACCGCATCCCACGCAGGCAAGCCCGGAGCCGCAACAAACATGCCCACAACCGCAGTAAGCAACATCACCGCCACGACTTTGGGCTTACACAGTTCGAGATAATCTCTCCATCCCGCATGCTCAACCGCAACCACCAGCACTTTTTCGTTACGCATGACGAACTCCCTCCCGTAGCAACCCGATCCGGCTATATAGCCATACAAGACTGACCAGCAGCGCCACAGCACCACTGTGATGAGCGATCGCCATATAACGCGGCAATCCCCAAGCAACATTCAACATCCCCAGTACGTTTTGTCCGATTAGAATTATTGCTATCGCACTCAAGGGAAACAGCAAGGCTGTCTGCTTTCTTAAAACAACACAGAGCGCCAATAAGTAGAGGCTGACCATAACCGCCCCGAATCGATGCACCACTTGAATGGCTGCACGGGATTCACGATCTTTCAAACCACCCTCATGACTCTGCCCTGTATACGCAGGCAGTGAGAATCCTCCGTTGTAATCAAAGCTCACGTGTTCATTACGCTCGCAGAACAGCCAATCCGTACATGCCCACCCCGCATAGTTGGAGCTGGTCCACCCACCCAGCATGATCTGAGCAAACAACAGCATCGCGCCAACGGCCACCAGCCGCTGACGACTGGAAGGCGACAACTGATGCCTTTCTTTCACACGGATCAATCGATATCTCAGGACCAGCAATAATGTGAGCGTCAACAAACCGCCCAACAAATGCAGCGTGACGACCTGCGGCAATAATTTCAGGGTAACAGTCCACATCCCAAATGCAGCCTGAATAATGACCAACCCCAACAACGTAACAGTTAGCTTCAATGGACACCCTGGGCGATGACGTTGCTGCCATGCTAACCAGGCGATAGCCGCAATCAATAAACCCAGCGTTCCCGCAGCATACCGGTGAACCATTTCCAGCCAACCTTTCGCGGCGATTATGGGCTGTTCGGGATAGAGCTCCTGCGCTGATGCCAGCTGCTGCGTATCAGAAGGCAAAACCCACTCGCCATAACAACCCGGCCAGTCAGGGCATCCTAATCCGGCGTCATTGATGCGTGTCCAGGCACCCAGCAGCACAACCACCAGCGCCAGTAGAATTGCCAGATGACAGAGTCGCAACAAACGTTCCATCGTTGTCTACCTTTAGCCAATTTTTGACAGTTTTAGCATGCGTTTTAAATCCAGCAGCAGATCACGCGGGTTCTGATCCAAAGGAAAACGCATCACCAGATTGCCCAGCGGGTCGGCAACCCAGACGGCACTACCAATTTCACCAATCCGACCACTGACTAATACCGTTTTGTTTGTTGCGGGATGACCACTCAGCACATGCCACTGCACCCGATCTCGCTCACGCCCCAACGCCTGGTGCAGATTGGGCAACATCGTTTTCCAACTATCACAGGCGCGATCACACTCATCGTAGGTCAGCAACAGATGCCAGTCGCCACTATGCACCCACTGTTCGCCCGCTGCGTCTTCTATCTCCCACTCCTCCAGTTCTGCACCAGGAGGCAGAAGATCACCGTGATTCATACGCCCATCAGGCACACCCACCTGACCAAAATACATACCCATTGCTAACAGCATTGGTAAGGCTCCAACACCCCACACCAGCCAAAACATTCCTTTATTCATGTGCCCGCCTCCTCTCTTCGCATCCGCAAGAGATTCCAGCCAATCAACAACACCAGCACTCCAGCCATGGCAAACCATTGCACAGCATAGGCTTGATGTTTTTCCGGCAACATCACCGCCGGTGACCAGCTCAGGTCAGCTTCCGGTAATACAGGCTCATCGGGCCGAATCACCCAGGGCATCAAAGTGAGACCCAATTGTTGCTCCAGCCCGTCCAGTTCAATTCGTTGTATCCGTTGCGGCCAAGTTGGTTGCCACTGGCTTTCACCAAGAACTAATGGCTGCGAGGCTTCTGTCAGTCGCCCCTGAATGGTTACAACCCCGTTTGGCAATTCAATCTCCGGGAGAATGCGCCGATCCTGATCGGCGGCAACCCAACCCAAATTAACCAATATGTGACGTTTATTCCCCAGCGGCTGGAACAAGGCCACGACCTCGTAACCCACCTTTCCCTGACGGGTTCGATTATCGAGCAAGAACCAACGCTCTTGCTCCAATACGCCTTGCTGGCGGATCAGGCTGAACTGCTGCAGTGCGGGATCGCTTAATCCTTTCACGCCCCCATCTGAACGTTGCCATTGCTGTAGCAACACCTGCTTTTGCTCTGCCCGCTCCAGCTGCCAGATACCCAGCGCCAGTAATCCCGGCAATACCGAAATCCCCATCAGTAACAACATCCACTTGAAGCGCCGGGCACTCTGAACTTTACTCACTGTGTCTCCCCTGCAACTTGATCGAGGGAACCGACCATGTTTAAAGCGCTCCTTGTCTTAGTCTTCTTCGCCGCAGTCATCAGTCTCTTCTCTGGCCTGTTCTACATCCTGCGGGACCGGGGCCAATCCAGTCGTACCGTCCACGCCCTGACGTTACGTGTTTTTTTCTGCATGCTACTGCTCCTGCTGCTTGTTTACGGCATCTACAGCGGTCAGTTGATGCCTAACCACCCCTGGCCGGTTTAGCCCCTCACAGGATGTATACAAATAAGAACAATCCAACCCATACCACATCGACGAAATGCCAGTACCAGGACACCGCTTCAAACGCGAAATGTTGATTAGGTGAGAAGTGTCCACGCATCACCCGGAACCAAATCACCAGCAACATGAAGGTCCCCAGTGTGACGTGCAAACCGTGAAAGCCCGTAAGAATGAAGAAAGTCGCGCCGTATATGCCCGCATTTAATGTCAGCCCTAACTCCTGATAAGCCACGACATACTCTTCCGCCTGATAATAGATAAAGACCACACCCAACAAGACGGTGGCGGCCAGCCAGATCACAATCCAGTCTCGGTTATTCTGCTTCAGAGCACGATGCGCCAGCGTGACGGTAACGCTGGAACTCAGCAGCAACACCGTGTTCAACAAGGGGATATGCCACGGATCAATCACCGCCTTCGGACCGGGAAACGCTTCCATATCCGGTGTTGTCATTAATGGCCACTGGGCTTCAAATCCTTGCCACAACATATTCGTGACACCCTTTTCGCCCTCCCCTCCGAGCCATGGCACCGCGAGCGTACGGACGTAAAAGAGCGCACCAAAAAATGCCGCAAAGAACATGATTTCCGAAAAGATAAACCAGCTCATACCCCAGCGATAAGAAGCATCCATCTGGTCGCTATACATCCCAGCCCGACTTTCGTTAATCACATTACGAAACCAACCAATCAGGATGACGGCCAGTAGCCCTGCGCCGACCAGTAGAATGAATCCACTGAAACCTCCACTATCCTGAGCGCTGAGATTATTGATAAATCCCCCGGCCCCCATCGCCATCAGGAACAGCGCGATAGATGCCAAAATTGGCCAGCGGCTTTGATGGGGAACGTAATAGCTTTCGGTGCTCATAACATGAACCTCCGCGTCAGTGGCTGCTCGGCATAATGGTTTGCCTGCAGTTGCGGCGTAATATCAAACAACGTGTAAGACAGGGTAATCTTCGAGATGTGATCCGGAAGATCGGGATCAATCACAAACAGCAACGGCATCTCCCGTTGTTGACCGGCTTCCAATGATTGCCGTTCGAAACAGAAGCAGTTGATCTTCTGTACATATTCAGCCGCTTCTGCCGGGGCAACGGAGGGTACAGCCTGGGCGATCATAGTGTTGCCGGTTGGGTTCCGAGCGAGAAATGCGGTCTGACCCGTCATCCCGGGATGGATATCTATCTCGGCCGTCATCGGTTTAAACAACCACGGCATCGCTTCGTTATTCACCGCCATCAGCTGCAAACTGACAGTACGCGAGCGATCTACCTGCATCGGCTCAGCAGGACCGGTCCGAGTCACCTTTCCGTTCAATCCGGTGATGTCACAAAACACGTCATATAACGGCACCAGCGCAAAGCCGAAGCCAAACATCAGTACACTACCCAGCAACAAGTTGCGGACGACCTTAGTGTGTTTGCTCTGGAGTTGTGCCATACAGCACCTCCATCATCTCGTTATAGTTATTTCACCTGCGGCGGTTGCGCGAAGGTGTGATAAGGCGCAGGTGAAGGCACGGTCCATTCCAAACCGTCAGCCCCCTCCCACACTTCAGATGTCGCAGGGCGCTTCACACGAATGCACTGGATCACGTTGTACACCAGTAACAACTGGGATAACCCGAACATAAATGCACCTACCGATGCGACAGCATTAAAATCTGCGAATTGCAGCGCATAGTCCGGGATACGTCGTGGCATACCGGCCAGTCCGACAAAATGCATAGGGAAGAAGGTGACATTGACGCCGATGAAGCTGAGCCAGAAATGCCAGCGGCCCATCGTCTCGTTGTACATATTGCCGGTCCATTTGGGTATCCAATAATAGACCGCAGCCACAATGGCGAAGATCGCACCCGGCACCAAAACATAGTGAAAATGCGCCACCACAAAATAGGTATCGTGGTACTGGAAATCAGCAGGCGCTATCGCCAGCATGAGTCCAGAAAAGCCACCGATGGTGAACAACACCACAAACGCCAACGCAAACAACATGGGCGTTTCAAAGGTCATAGAGCCACGGAACATAGTGGCCACCCAGTTGAACACTTTCACTCCGGTCGGCACCGCGATCAGCATGGTGGCATACATAAAGAACAGCTCACCCGCCAGCGGCATACCCACGGTAAACATGTGGTGCGCCCAGACAATAAAGGCCAGAAAGGCGATCGATGCAGTGGCGTACACCATAGAGGCATAACCAAAGAGTTTCTTGCGGGCAAACGTCGGAATGATCTGGCTGACGATACCAAACGCCGGCAGGATCATGATGTACACCTCAGGATGACCAAAGAACCAGAACACATGCTGGAACAGCACCGGATCACCACCACCGGCGGCATTAAAGAAGCTGGTACCAAAGTGGATATCCATCAGCATCATGGTCACCACCCCTGCCAGCACAGGCATCACGGCAATCAGCAGAAACGCGGTGATCAGCCAGGTCCAGACGAATAGCGGCAGCTTCATCATGGTCATACCTGGTGCACGCAGATTAAGAATCGTGGCGATGATGTTGATCGCGCCCATAATTGAGCTGATCCCCATCATATGCACAGCGAAGA
>JAGSHA010000267.1 GCA_023954795.1 Oceanospirillaceae bacterium
AGAAGGGAGGAGGAGACCTGATTAACACCAAAGAGACCTGCGCTACCGCAGAGTATCAGGAGTATGATCATGGCTAAAAAGCCGACTCCAACCCGTATTCCTATAGATAAATTCATAGTACGTCGCCCGCATTGTCCATATGTTTTTGTTTTTTAATTATTATTTGAGCTTTTGACTGTAGATCAGAGGTCCAGAAAACGCCAAAGACGCGTACCGGTTGGTCTAATCCTTATTTCTAAAGCCTCACAACTACATCGACCAAAGTATGAATTTCATGAGTGCAAATCGTTCTCAACTTGAGAAGAAAAAAAAGGGCCGTTGAATAACGGCCCTTAGGGTTGGGGGACATTGCTTATAATTATGGGTTAGGCGTTGAGGATCTCAACGTGATCGCCGTTGAAGCGCACCGGAAAGGTACGCAACTGCAGAGATTCATCTTCCAGACACAGGCCGCTTTTTAGCGCGTAGTGCTGTTTATACAGTGGCGAGGCAACAACAGGCTCTCCGTTTACATCACCGATCAGGCCACGGGCAATGACGTTGGCGCTGCTGACCGGGTCGTGGTTGCACACGGCGTAAAGGCTTTCCTCTTCACCTGGCAGGTAGAAAAGGGCGATCTGTGCTTCATCCAGTTTGGCCGCGACGCCTGAAAACGGTACCAGATCGTTCTGGGAGCAGAGGGTTTTCCAATCGAGTTTCATTGCAGTATTCATCTGTTATCTCCTTCTAATCTAAAACTTAAGCCGGACGGATCTGATCGCGTTCGATGATATTAACGATCTGTGGATCGCCACCTTCCTCGTTCACAAAGGTACGGAAACGTTTCAGTTTTTCTTCATCGTTGATGGTGGCTTTCCACTCACACTCGTAGGTCTCTACAACATGTGCCATCTGCTTCTCCAGCTCGTTGGCGATGCCCAGTGAGTCGTTGATGACCACATCGCGCAGGTAGTCGAGACCACCTTCCAGATTGTCCATCCAGACGGAGGTTCGCTGCAGACGATCACCGGTTTTGATGTAGAACATCAATACGCGGTCGATGTATTTGATCAGGGTTTCGTCGTCCAGATCGGTGGCGAACAGGTCAGCGTGGCGCGGTTTCATACCGCCATTACCACAGACGTAGAGGTTCCAGCCGTTTTCGGTAGCGATCACACCGATATCCTTACTCTGAGCCTCTGCACACTCTCGGGTACAACCGGAGACTGCGAATTTAATCTTGTGTGGAGAACGCAGGCCTTTGTAACGGTTCTCTAAATTAATGGCCGTACCGGCACTGTCTTTGACGCCATATCGGCACCAGGTACTACCGACACATGATTTAACGGTACGCAGGGATTTACCGTAGGCGTGACCGGTTTCGAAATCGGCTGCGATCAGCTCTTCCCAGATCAGTGGCAGCTCATGAAGTTGGGCACCAAACAGGTCAACACGCTGACCGCCGGTGATTTTGGTGTAGAGATTGTATTTCTTCGCGACCTGACCCAATACGATCAGTTTGTCCGGGGTGATCTCACCGCCCGGGATGCGCGGCACGATGGAGTAGGTGCCGTTCTTCTGCATGTTAGCCATGAAGGTATCGTTGGTGTCCTGCAGGCTGACGTGCTGTTCATCCATGATGTGTTCATTCCAGCAAGACGCCAGCATGTTGCCAACCGCGGGTTTACAGATATCGCAACCCAGACCTTTACCGTGCTTCTCCAGCAGTTCATGGAAGCTGCGGATGCCTTCCACGCGGATGATGTGATAGATCTCTTCGCGGGTATGCGGGAAGTGTTCGCAGATGTCGGTGTTAACCTCGACACCGCGTTTTTCCAGCTCACAATCAACCACCGATTTCACCAGCGCGGCACAACCCCCACAGCCTGACGCGGCTTTGGTCGCGTCTTTGACCATTCCGACATCAGTCGCGCCGTCATCGATGGAGCAGCAAAGCTGACCTTTAGTGACGTTCAGGCATGAACAGATTGTCGCTGTTTCTGGCAGGGCATCAGGCCCCAATGCGGGTGCTGAACTACCGTCCAGCGCAGGCAGAATCAGACTTTCAGGATGTTCCGGCAGTTCGATACCGTTCAGGGCATACTGCAGCAGGGTGTCGTACTGTTCACAATCACCCACCAGCACTGCGCCGATCAGGGTTTTCTTATCTTCGGAGACGATGATGCGTTTATAGCTTTCAGTGTTGTCATCGGAGTATTTGTAGCTGATCGCACCCGGGGTCATTCCGTGCGCATCGCCGATGGAACCCACGTCCACACCCAGCAGTTTCAGCTTGGTGCTCATATCTGCACCGGTAAATTCTTCAGTGCCGCCCAGCATGTGGGAGACCGCTGTTTTTGCCATGGTGTAGCCTGGCGCAACAAGACCAAAGATTCGATTATTCCACAAGGCGCACTCGCCGATGGCGTAGATGTTTTCATCGGAGGTCTGGCAGTGATTGTTCACTACGATACCGCCGCGCTCGCCTATCTCGAGTCCACTCTGACGGGCAAGTTCGTCTTGGGGGCGAATGCCGGCGGAGAACAGTATCAGGTCTGTCTCCAGTTTTTTGCCGTCCGCAAAGTTCATACAGTGTTTTGCGGTTTCGCCGTCATCGATCAGCTGGGTATTTTTATTAGTATGTACTTTTACACCCAGGCCTTCGATCTTGTTGCGCAGCAGCTGTCCACCGTCTTCATCCAGCTGTACAGCCATCAGACGGGGGGCAAACTCCACTACGTGGGTCTCCAGACCCAGATCACGCAGGGCTTTTGCCGCTTCCAGACCGAGCAGACCACCGCCTACGACTACGCCCACTTTGGATCCCTTGGCAGCGGCTTCAATCGCCTCTAAATCCTCAATGGTGCGGTAGACCAGACAGTTTTCCCGCTCATGGCCAGGAACCGGGGGAACAAACGGGTAAGAGCCGGTAGACAGTACCAGTTTGTCGTAATTCAGGACGTCACCGCTGGTCGCGGTGACGGTTTTGTTCTCGCGGTCGATTGAAACCGCTTTTTCACCGATCAATACGTTCAGGCCCCAGCTGTCATACAGCGCAGGTGTACCCATGGCCAGATCATCGGCACTGGAACCGTCGAAGTAGGCACTCAGATGTACACGATCGTACGCCAGACGCGTTTCTTCGCAGAACACGGTGATTTCGTATTGTTCGGCAAAACCGGACTCCACCAGACTTTCCAGATAGTGGTGTCCCACCATGCCGTTACCAATCACTACTAATTTCTGTTTACTCATGGGTGAGGTCCTCTTAAGAAGCTGCCGCAATGGTTGTGCGCTCGGGTTCGGTGCCTGTGGCACTCTTTTTCTCGCTGAAAGCGCGGCCAAAAATGATATGTGGGCGGATTGCCCGGGTATTCTGTTTGTTCTGGATCAGGTCGAAGTACCAGTTGCCGTCCTGCACTGCGCCGTACAGCACCGTGCCGACCAGATGGTCGTTGCGGAATAACAGCTTTTTGTAGGTACCTCGCAGGCGGTCGTTAAAGACCACCGCGTCGGTATCGTCGCTGTCCAGATATTCACCGGCAGAATAAAGATCGATGCCGGAGATCTTGAGTTTGGTAGCTGTAGGGTTCACCTCGAAACGGTGACTGCCATCGTCGCAGAGCAGATTGCCTAGGACACGGGTCTGATCCCAGATCGGTGCAACCAGACCAAAAGTGTCGTCGCCAAACTGGCAGCATTCGCCCAGCGCGTAGATGTGTTCGTCGCTGGTCTGCATGCAGTTGTTCACGTGTACGCCACGTTGGCATTCAAGCCCCGCATCTTCTGCCAGTTCTGTGTGGGGTACGATGCCGATCGCAATAACCACTTGCTGTACGTTCAGCTCGCTGCCATCGGACAGGCTGACTGAAGAGATATGTTGAGCACCTTTAAAGGCGGTGACCTCTTTTCCCAGTACGATGTTGATGCCACGGTGTTCCAGCTCAGCCTGCAGGAGTTTTCCCGCAGCTTCGTCCAGCTGACGGTTAAGCAGCCATTCGCCACGGTGCAGTACAGTGACATGTACACCTTGTTTGCGCAGGCCATAAGCGGCCTCTAGTCCCAGTAGTCCGCCACCGATAACCAAGGCGTGTTCGCTGTTATTGGCGTGGCTTTTAATACGCTGAACATCACGCATATTGCGGAAGCTGAGAATACCGTTCAGGGAACAATCGCGTGCAGCAGCAGGCAGTGCAGGTTCAGACCCGGTCGCCATTACGAGTTTGTCGTAATTGGCAGTGACACCGCGCTGGCTGGTCACTGTTTTGTTCTCACGATCAACGCTGACGATCGGATCGTTGGTGTGCAGTGTGATGTTGTTACGGGTGAACCAGTCGGCAGAGTGGATAACGATCTCTTTTGCTGTCATCTCTTCGGCAAGCACGGGCGAGAGCATAATACGGTTGTAGCTACCGTGTGCTTCCTGATCGAACACGGTGATCTCGTAACGGTCTGCATCCAGCGCGGTGATCTCGCTGAGCAGTCGTCCAGTCGCCATGCCGTTGCCGATAATGACCAGATGCTCTTTCTTCATCGTTAAGCCTTAACCTTCACTCAGTGCCAAAAAAAAAGCGCTCATCGACCAACCGGTCGGGAAAGGCCGGTGATTGATGAACGCCGTTGTTCATTCGGTAAAACTAAATTTTATTTTTAAGCGATATATAGCAGGTAGAATGCCAACTTTTTTAAGTTGTTGTTTTTATTTGGTAAATTTTATTTTTGGCACTGTCTTAGGAGTATTCGTACATAGCAAAGGGGCTTGAATGAACTAAAAGCGTGCACGGAGTTGGGTGGGGTGCACCAGATTGTGCGAAGGGGAGCTCGTACTAGTGAGGAGTAAAAATTAGGAAGGTCTGCTTTCGGCACAGAGCTGCCACAGCTAATGCTTATTGTCTGTTCATGGCATTGCTGATTGGTTGTACCATCACAGCTTTTGTTACTGGATGTTTCTC
>JAGSHA010000455.1 GCA_023954795.1 Oceanospirillaceae bacterium
ATTTCTCACCTGAGTTCGTTGCTAATTATCTGAATGCCATGCGGGCGGCATCTACAGAAGACCGCGCCGCCTTGCGCAACGCATTGCAGGTTTTGGGATTCTTCCAGAATGATATTACAGCGGCCAACGTCGAAGTGGTGTTGGATATCTTCAGCATGGCGACAGAACCTTTACGTCATGAGGGCGAGTATGATTTCGCCAATGCCAATCTGGCGCAACGTATCCGTGATCTGGGAATGTCTATCAGCAGTGATCCTGATGCTTGGCATACTCCGCCGCCGGATATTCTTTTCCTGCATCGAAAAATGGGTGGCTTGTATCTGATTGCAACCCGACTGCAGGCTCGCCTGGATGTTAAGTCAATCTTTGAGCGTTATGTGTTTTAGAGCCTGTGACGCGCAGGTACGACACGTTATGCCTGTCTGATCCTCATTCATCGATGTGTATTCAAGCTATCCTTCCCATATTAGCTGTGTATCGAGCTTTGCTTAACTGGGAGTGCTTCTATGTTTACCCATCTGTATCGCCACCTTATTACCTTGCTGATGTGTCTGTGTAGTTCGTTTGCAATTGCGGATTACAGCATTGAAAAGATCAACGGTGATCTCTATCGATTTGTTGATGATCGCCACCGTTCGGTATTTTTAGTCAAAGATGATGGGATTCTACTGGTTGACCCGCTGAATCATGCCGCCGCTCGTTGGTTAAAAGCGGAATTCAAAAAGCGTTTTAATAAACCTGTGAAGTATGTGGTGTACAGCCATAACCACGGAGACCATATTTATGGCAGTGAAGTGTTTGATGATCCGGAGACAGTGTTCGTGTCTCATGCGCTAACCAAACAGGACATTATTGATACGCGGACGAAGGTGGTTGTACCGGAGGTGACCTTTAAAGATCAGCTGAACCTTTCATTGGGGGATAGTGAGGTGCAGTTGCGTTATCACGGTCCAAATGATGGTCGGGGTTCAATCAGCATGCTCTTTCCGCAGGAAAAAACGCTGTTTGTTGTGGATTGGGTGATCGTGGGAAGAATGCCCTGGCGTAAGCTGTGGAGTTATGACATTCGGGGCATGATTAACTCTACCCGTGACGTACTCATGCTCGACTTCGATATCTTTGTGGGCGGCCATGCTGATATGGGAACGAAAGCCGACGTTGCGCGTTATCTCAAGTATATCGAAGACCTTCAGGCTGCGGTGGTGGCGGGTATTCATGAGGGTAAAACCATCACCGACATGAAGGAAACGATACGACTTGATGACTACAAAGATTTCCGCAATTACGAAGCCTGGTTGCCGTTGAATATAGAGGGGGTTTACGAGCGTTTGGTCGAAGAGTCCGGCATGGGCTGGCGACCGGACCTCTGAGTGACATACCGAGTCGCGCGCTTAATCAGGGATTTGGCAACCATCTTTGCAACGAGAACGGAAACGTCGACGGGCAAATCGTTGATACGCCAGGTCCATCAAACCGATCAGCTTGAGTCTGTCGACTGCGCGTGCTAACCATCGATAGTAGGGAAGTTCGCGCCAGATCACGACGAATGAATATGCACCACGTTGTACGTCGCCATTACGGTCTGTTGTGTGCAGAAATTTCATGGCATCCGTAAATTCCACACCGAGCTTGGACAGGGCCTCTCGTTCCTGCCATATATCTCGCCAGCGCACCCGCTGATCTGTGTCCATCCGGATATAGTGGTTGATCTCCTTGCGGCAGAGCGGACAGCCGCCATCGTAAAAAACTTCAGGCTTCATGATTTAAGTTGCTCCTGCAGGTCAGTTGTTATTTGGCTGACTGAGTGTTGTTTTACGTGAGACTTCGATGATCGGTTCAGTACCGGTTTACGTACGCATGGACAAGGCGATGAAAGGAGCTTTCAATGATCAGTTTACAAAGTTTCGGGCGTAACTTAAACGCGGTGGTTGTGGGAGCCTCTGGTGGTATCGGCTCGGCATTGGTATGCCATCTGTTGGCTTGTCATGATGTTAATAGTGTGACGGCCTTTTCGCGATCCGAATATTCCATAGATGAAGAAATACCCGCAGAGGAGCGACGTAAACTCCGATGCCTTAATATCGATCTGATGTCTGAGGGCAGTATTATTGGCGCCAGTGCTTTGTTGGAGGAAACGCCTATCGATCTGATCATCGTGGCGACTGGTATCTTGCATAGTACCGAAGTTCAGCCAGAAAAGAGTCTGAGAACGCTGGAGTCTGATAGCTTTAGCGTTGTCATGCAGATGAATGCACTGGCACCGATGTTGGTCGCGAAACACTTCCTGCCGAGAGTGAACAAGCAGGGTAAATCTGTATTTGTAGCGTTATCGGCGCGCGTAGGCAGTATTTCTGATAATCGTCTTGGCGGGTGGTATAGCTATCGGGCAAGCAAAGCTGCGTTGAATATGCTGCTAAAGACATTTTCGGTTGAGAGTCGTCGAACCCATCCTCATCTGATCGTAGCGGGCTTGCATCCGGGTACGGTTAATACCAGGTTATCACAGCCGTTTCAGCGAAATGTAGATCCGGAGAAATTGTTTAGCCCGCCCCAGTCAGCAGGCTATTTGTTGAATGTTATTGATCTATTGGACACTAAAAACAGTGGTGGGGTATTCGCCTGGGACAGGGGTCCGGTTGAGGCATAACGGATAGGAATCGGGCTTCTGAAACTATATATCAGACACAAATAAAAAGACCTTGATGTCCGGTGTTTGGATCATCAAGGCCTTTTTTGTATCGCTTACCGGATCAGGCTAGAAATTC
>JAGSHA010000191.1 GCA_023954795.1 Oceanospirillaceae bacterium
CGGTTTGCCTGTCTCGATTCTGGGTGACCTGCAAGGCCCGAAAATCCGCGTCGCCCGTTTCCAGAACGATAAAATCCAGCTGGCCGTCGGTGACAGCTTTGCGTTGGATGCAACACTGGAAACCAACGCTGGTGACCAGACTCAGGTTGGCATCGACTACAAACAGCTGCCGGAAGACTGCAACACCGGTGACGTCCTGCTGCTGGATGATGGTCGTGTACAGCTGGAAGTCGTTGCCATCAATGGCAGCCGTGTTGAAACCAAAGTCCTGATCGGCGGCCCGCTGTCCAACAACAAAGGCATCAACCGCCAGGGCGGTGGCTTGTCTGCCGCGGCACTGACCGATAAAGACCGTCGTGATATCAAAGTCGCGGCTGAGATCGGCATGGACTACGTTGCGGTATCCTTCCCTCGCTCCGGCGATGATCTGCGTGAAGCGCGTAAATTGCTCGACGAAGCCGGTTCTCTGGCGGAAATTATCGCGAAAGTGGAACGTGCCGAAACCGTCGCCAGCAACGAAGCCTTGGATGATGTGATTCTGGCCTGTGACGGCGTAATGGTCGCACGAGGTGATCTGGGTGTTGAGATTGGCGATGCAGAACTGATCGGCGTGCAGAAACACATTATCAAACGCGCCCGTGAACTGAACCGTGTGGTTATCACCGCCACCCAGATGATGGAAACCATGATCGAAAACCCGATGCCGACCCGCGCCGAGGTATTCGACGTGGCGAACGCCATTCTGGATGGCACCGATGCAGTGATGCTGTCTGCGGAAACCGCTGCGGGTAACAACCCGATCGAAGTGGTGAAAGCGATGACCCACATCTGTCAGGGTGCAGAGAAACATCAGCTGTCACGTCCGGCGCCAACCGGAATAACCCAGCGCTGTGAACGTTTCGATGAAACCATTGCCCGCTCTGCGATGTATACCGCCAATCATCTGGTTGGTGCCAAAGCGATTGTCTGCCTGACAGAATCCGGGTCCACGCCACTGTGGATGTCCCGTATCCGTTCTGGTCTGCCGATCTATGCGCTGACACGCAATGACCGTACTCTGCGCCGCATGGCCCTGTACCGTGGTGTAGAACCGATGTTCTTTGACTCCACGGCGGTGAACGAAGCGGATCTGAACCGTGAAATTCTGGAAGGCCTGAAAGCGAAAGATCAGCTACAGCCAGGTGATCTGGTAATTCTGACCCGTGGTGCCCAGCTGGGCGAGCACGGTGGCACTAACTCCATGCAGGTGCTGAAAGTTTCCTGATCATCACGTACCACCCGCATAACCTTTGTTGTGCGGGTGCCTTTGCTATTCCTTCCCCTCGCCTGTCCTAAAGAGATCTCCATGCAAGTTGCCCAATTGATCGCCAATGAACTACAGGTTCGTCCGCAACAGGTCGAAGCGACCATCAAACTGCTCGATGAAGGTGCGACCGTACCTTTTATCGCCCGCTATCGAAAAGAGATCACCGGGGCATTGGACGATAGCCAGCTGCGCCAGTTGTCTCAGCGTCTGGGTTACCTGCGCGAACTGAATGACCGTAAACAAACGATCATCAACAGTATCCGCGAGCAGGACAAACTCACCCCGTCGTTAGAACAGCAGATCCTTGGCAGCGACAGTAAAAGCACGCTGGAAGATCTCTACCTGCCGTACCGTCCGAAACGACGTACGAAAGCGCAGAAAGCACGCGAAGCCGGGTTGGAACCGTTGGCTCAGCAGTTGCTGAAAGGCAGCCATGACAATCCGCTGTCGCTGGCACGTCCTTTTATCGATCGCGATAAAGGCGTAGAAAGTTCAGAGCAGGCGCTGGACGGTGCCCGCAATATTCTGATTGAACAGTTCGCGGAACAGGCTGAACTGGTGGGTAAACTGCGTGAATGGTTCTGGTCCCGCGGTCAGCTGCGCAGCAAACTGGTGAAAAGCAAAGAGCAGGAAGGCATCAAGTTCCGCGATTATTTTGACTACAGCGAAGCGATTCGCAGGGTTCCCTCCCACCGCGCCTTAGCCCTGATGCGGGGGAACAAAGAGGGTATTCTGCGGCTGCAATTAACGCTGGAAGACGCAGATATACAATACCCGGCAGAACAGATCCGCCGTGTTCACCGTCTCAATCCCAGTCAAAACAGCGCGGGCCTCTGGCTGAGTGAAACCATCAGCCAGTGCTGGAAACAAAAGCTTCAGTCTCAACTGGAATCCGATCTGCTCAAGCGCCTGCGTGAGCACGCCGACGCCGAAGCGATTCGCGTCTTTGGTCGTAACCTGCACGACCTACTATTGGCAGCACCTGCAGGCCCACGTGCCACGATTGGTCTCGATCCGGGCCTGCGTACGGGCGTCAAAGTCGCCGTCGTCGATAACACCGGGAAGCTCCTGGCACACTGCGCGATCTATCCGCACGCACCAAAAAAACAGTGGGATCAGGCATTGGCAACACTGGCTAAGCTGGCCCAGACCCACCACGCAGAACTGATCAGTATCGGTAACGGCACCGCCTCACGTGAGACCGAACAACTGGCGAAAGAGCTGATCGCGAAATACCCGCAGTTGGACCTGACCGCCGTGATGGTCAGCGAGGCCGGGGCGTCTATCTATTCCGCATCGGAACAAGCGGCGAACGAGTTTCCGGATCTGGATGTCACCATCCGTGGTGCCGTCTCCATCGCCCGACGTCTGCAAGATCCGCTCGCTGAGTTAGTAAAAATCGAACCTAAGGCTATCGGCGTGGGCCAGTATCAACACGATGTGGATCAGAATCAGCTGGGAGATCAGCTCAATGCGGTGGTGGAAGACTGCGTTAACAGCGTGGGCGTGGATATCAACACCGCGTCGGTGGAGCTACTGACGCAAGTAGCAGGACTGAACACAACAACGGCCCGCAATATTGTCCATTTCCGTGATGAAACAGGTCGCTTCTGTAATCGTAACCAACTGAAAAAGGTGCCACGCTTAGGGCCCAAAGCCTTTGAGCAGTGTGCAGGTTTCCTGCGGATTCGTTCAGGTGACAATCCGTTGGATAACTCGGCGGTGCACCCCGAGTCCTACGCACTGGTCAAACAGATCGCAACGGCACTGAACTGCAAGCAGGATGCGCTGATCGGCGCATCCGAACGGTTGCAGCAAATCAACCCAGAACAGTTCGTCTCTGACCGGTTTGGCCACTACACAGTGAAAGACGTATTGCAGGAACTGGAAAAACCCGGCCGCGACCCTCGTCCGGAATTCCGCACAGCGCAATTCTGTGACGGTATTGAAACGATGAAAGACTTAGAACCGGGCATGAAGTTAGAAGGTGTTGTCACCAACGTCACCAACTTCGGTGCATTTGTGGATATTGGTGTTCATCAGGACGGGCTGGTGCATATCTCCCAGCTGGCCAACCGCTTTATCAAAGACCCGCATGAGTTGGTCAAAGCCGGTGATATTGTTCAAGTACGTGTCACCGAAGTGGATATTCAGCGCAAACGCATCGCCCTTTCAATGAAAGATGAGTCGGCGACAGCGACACCGTCACAGACTGAAAAGCGTTCAAAAACGAACAAATCTGCGCCGAAGCAGTCCCAACCCAAAGGCAGTCTGGCTGATAAGTTCCGCGCAGCGGGCTGGAAGTCATGACGATATTTGGCCTTTACGCGCATTGACACTAAGCGTAAAACAGAGTGTTACACTACGGTAATTTATAAACGGCTCATCTATAATGGGCGACCTTTACATTTTTACGGAAGGACAGCACCTTGTCTGCAGCATTTGAACAGAAGCTGGAATGGCTGAGCAATCAGGGCCACGCCCCTCTGCTGAAAGGGATTCTCCACGGCATTGAGAAGGAAGGTCTGCGCGTTGACCTACAGGGTCAGCTGGCAGAAACAGACCACCCTGTTGCACTTGGCTCCGCGCTGACCCACAGTCATATCACTACCGACTACTCTGAAGCGCTGCTGGAATTTATTACGCCGGTGTTCAAACAGTCCGGTGAAGCGCTGGATTTTCTAACGGACCTGCATCACTTCACATACACCAAGTTAAATGGCGAACTGATCTGGTCTGCCAGTATGCCGTGTCATCTGCCTGATGAAAGTGCCATCCCGGTCGCCCGCTTTGGCAGCTCCAACGTTGGCACACTGAAATCGGTATATCGTGAAGGTCTGAACTACCGATACGGCAAAATGATGCAGACCATCGCCGGCATTCATTACAACTTTTCCCTGCCGGAAGCGTTGTGGCCGGAATATCAAAAATTCTGCAACAACAATGACCGTATACAGGATTTCCGTTCGGCAGCGTACTTCACCCTGATCCGTAACTTCCGTCGTTATTCATGGTTATTGCTGTACCTGTTTGGCGCGTCTCCCGTGCTGTCGGCATCCTTTATGGCGGGCAAACAGCACGATTTGGAAGAGCTGGACAAAGACACCTTGTACCTGCCCTATGCCACATCGCTGCGCATGAGTGATCTGGGCTACTCCAACAAGGCGCAGGCGTCGCTAAATATCTGCTTCAACCATCTGGCAACCTATGCGGATTCGCTGCACCAGGCGATCAATACACCGTATGGGGCCTATGAAGAGATCGGTGTAAAAGTAAACGGTAGCTACCGTCAGCTAAACACCAATATCCTGCAGATTGAAAACGAGTACTACAGTGACATCCGTCCTAAACGGGTCACCCACTCCGGTGAAAAACCACTGCACGCACTGAAAGAGCGTGGCGTGGAATATATCGAAGTCCGCAACACTGACATCAATCCAATGCTGCCGTTAGGTATTGATCAGCCGCAGTCCGACTTTATCGACCTGTTTCTGATTACCTGTCTGCTGGCTGACGATTCAGAAATCAGTGATTGCGAATGCGAACGTATCAATGACAACCACGACCTGGTTGTCACCCGCGGACGCGAACCCGGCCTGAAGCTGCAGCGTAAAGATGATGAGATCGAACTGATTCAGTGGGGCTACGAACTGCTGGAGAAGATTCAGCTCACGGCCAACATGATGGATACGGTCGACGGCTCCACACGCTACAGTGACAGTATCACCGCGCAGCGCGCGAAGCTGGATAATCCGGCACTGACTCCCTCCGCTCAGGTCCTGGCTGCACTGCAGCAGGACGGTATTAGCTACGAGCAGTTTGTCCTGCAACAAAGCGCAAAGCATCGTGATACGTTGCTGGGGCACCAGCTTAGCGAACAGGGCAGCCAGTACCTAGCTCAGCAGGCAATCGAGTCTGTACAGGAGCAAACCGATATCGAAGCCAGTGACACACAGGACTTTGATCAATATCTGGCTGAATATTTGGCCGGTTAACGTACGCTAGCGGCCATAAAAAAGCCCGCTCCAATCATCTTGGGGCGGGCTTTTTTTATGCTAACACTATCGCCGTTATAACTTACTGGGTGATAAAACTGGTAAAGAACAGGTCGCTGACAAAAGCCTCGCCCTCCTCCTCGACCAATATATTCTGTACCAGCTTCAGTGCTTTTTTCGCCAAGTCCGATTGCGCTTCTACTGACATCATCTGAGTCTCGGTCTGATCACTCAGCAAAAATACAATGTCATTGCGGATATGCGGCATATGAAAGTTCACTGCATGGTGTGCCGCGGGAGATGACACCTGAATGGTGATCTCACATTTCACAAAACTAACCTTTCCCGGTTCACCGTAGTTCGTCAGAAATGGCTTCAGTTCGATGTAGTTCACGTAATCTTCTGGCACGGCTTCTTCATCAGCAGCCCAAGCAGTCTGCAAGAATAAACCCAACACCAGCACTAAAAACAATTGTTTCAAAGTCTCTCTCCCCGCTATCCATTCACTCAGCTCGGCAGTAGCGCCCAGTATAACCTGCTCCTGCCAGTCATCGCCATGTTGCACCGCTGTTCCGGTTGGGCCTATTATGTGAGTCTCTCTCATACAAAAAAATGAAAGGAGGCGCACGATGTTGGAAAAATGCCGCAACGCCAAAGAACGTTGGGGTGGTGTCAGCGACATCATTGATCACTGGTTAGAAGAGCGACAGCAGCTGATCAGCGCATTTGTACACCTGCCAGAGCAACCTGTCGACAACGGCCTCAGTGAGCAGGTGGAGAAGTTTTGTGAACTGCTTGTTGATTACCTCTCTTCCGGGCACTTTGAGGTTTACGAGCAATTGCTGCGCGAAGGCAGTGAGTTTGATGATGGCAGTGTTGAAGAAGCGCAGAAGCTCTTCCCACGCATCCAGCTCAGTACTGATGCAGCACTGGATTTTAATGACCAGTATGCGTCCATTGAAGTCCTGACTGTACGCACGGTCGCCGAGATGGCGCACGACCTGTCCAGTCTGGGTGAACAACTGGAAGAACGATTTGAACTGGAAGATCAGATGATTGAAGTGCTGCACACCTCGCACTCCAATCTGGTTTCCGAAACCGAATAACAGCAGAACAACAAGGCGGTACAGATGCGCAGCGC
>JAGSHA010000021.1 GCA_023954795.1 Oceanospirillaceae bacterium
ACTGCCGGACATTTTTACATATAAGACAGAACTAATATAGGTTCTTCAGGATCAGCGATGACTCCAGCTAGGTTTCCGCTTCATGATAAATGCATCGATCCCTTCTTGTGCATCATCCGTTAACATATTGTTCGTCATCACCCGCGCACAGCTGGAATACGCCTCGGCCAGCTTTTGTTCGCTTTGTTTATAAAATGCCTGCTTACCAATAGACAGAGTCTTCCGTGATTTGCTGGCGATCTTACCGGCAACCTCAGCAACATAGTCTTCTAGCTCATCAGCAGCGACGACCCAATTCACCAAACCCATGTCTGCCGCTCGGTCAGCACTGATCAGGTCCCCCAGTAACAACAGCTCCATGGCATGTTTCGGCGCAACGGCCCGGGTTAACGCAACCATCGGTGTAGAGCAGAACAATCCAATGTTCACGCCGGGTGTCGCAAAACGCGCATTGTCGGCAGATACTGCAAGATCACAACTGGCAACCAGCTGGCAGCCCGCCGCCGTCGCTACGCCATGGACCTGAGCGATCACTGGAACGGGCAGATTGACAATTCGTTGCATCAACGCAGAACAGGTATCAAACGTCGCCTGATAATACGCCTCCTGCCCTTCGCCTAACATCTGCTTCAAATCGTGTCCCGCGCAAAAACCCTTACCACCACCACGCACCACAACAACCCGCACAGAGATATCTTCTGCGATCTTATCCAGCTCCGCCGATAGTGTTTGCATCATCTCCATTGAGAGTGCGTTGTAAGCATCCAGCCGGTTAAGTGTCAGGTAACAGACACCATCCGAATCTTCCCGCAATAAAATCTCGCTGCTCATCTCTATCTCCACGCCAGGTTATTTTTGTTATTACTGTAGAAAAGACAATATACGGGACTACCCTTATACGAACAAGTTCACCAAAAGTACTCCAGGCACCTCTGATGCATCGGTGAATATCTTGACCAGCACACTAGAAATTAAGAATTATTCCTAGATTTATTCGATCGAACTTATGCTATTTTTTAGGCATATAGAAAACAATAAGACAGCGGAACAACCGACTGCGCAGCTCGACACCAAAGGAGGCCATTAACCACAGACTTCAGGAGCGAACACCATGGAGAATGCATGTGTGCTTTGTTTTAACCTGGTGATGCTGAATAAGCCTCACCCTTCATTGAAAAAAATCAGTGAGCTGAACAACAGCGAGCTTTACAAATGCTCTTGCTGCTTTGCTTTTCTACACAAATCGAATGGTATGTGGGAAGTGATAAGCGGAGGGGATTATCCTAGAGAAGGTTACTCCTGCGACCTAAGCGACACCGCGAACGGTGCCCATGAGAATCCCGCTGATACAGCGCCCTAGATAATTGAATCGTAATGTTCAAAACCTATGACGCTGCCTGATTTCAAAGAATACCGGATTGATACAAACGAGCGATAAGCTGGGTTTTGTTCCGTGCGTTAAGTACTTTTTTTGCACGTGTGATGTGATAGGTCACACCTTCTTCTGTCAGCCCTAAATGATCCGCAATCATTTTTACTGACATACCTTCCGCTGTCATACGCAAGATATTGGTACAGGTTGCAGAGAAAACCGCATGCCTGACATAAGGGTTGGTTTCTTTTGAACCATCCAGTGCCAACAATTTATGGCATCGCTCAAGCAACGGCAGGAGTGAACCAGAAATGTCTTTATACAGTTCAGTAAACTCCGCTGATGACTTCCCGTGATACAAACCAAAATAGTTAAACCACGGTTTATCTGTATGCTTACCGACCGGTATATAAGCGCGCGAAGCAACGTTGTATTGCTCCCAGAAGCTTTCCACTAATGGCGTTGAGCTCCCAGCGCGTACATCAGTCACCAGCACCTCTGCACTGGTCGGCAATACTGACCAGAGCGGATCTAACGTAGCGACCTCCCGATAATAACGAGACACTATATGCTCGGGCAAAGACCCCTGAGTATCGACGCCATAGCTGCGTTTAGATACAGAAAAAAGAGAATCCTTAGACGCCAGATCGCGTGGCACAGAAGAATAAGTAAAGTAATGAAACCCCAGCTGGCGTAATAAAACTTCCAGTTCAGAAAAAATCTTATCCCAGCCGCATTCACTGATCAGAATATTACCACTAAAGACCGTGGACGACTGACCCGATCCCAGAACAGAAACAGCATCATTCATTGGATGTAAGCTCCGCTAACTGACAGCGGGAAAGCCTCTTCAACGCAAAACTCTTGAGCGTTACAACTGATTAAACTTAAGCCCACTAAACTGAAACAGAACACTGTTCTTCCTCTGAAGTTTCGTTTTATTTTTGTAACTTACATAAAAATAAAGATCATTGCACTCAACCCATGCAACGGCGGTAATAATAATCCAACAGCCTTTTATAAGAAGTACAAAAAGCTATAGTTTCAATGCATACCCAACACTCAAATAAGCCTACCTGCTGAACCTGTTGTATTTAATCAGATTATTACCGAACAATCCGGCATTTAGGTCAACAAAATTGCGTTCCTGAGTGTTTAAATTAAATCATAATTAAAACAAACGTTTTACTACATCTTTTATGACAATTTCATACTATCTTCTTAGTCAGAACCTCCCTGTTGTTCAAACTCACACATACTGACGTACCGAATCGTTGCGCATATACTGCACGATATGAAGCCATATACTCAGCTCTGTCCAAAATACCGGCTCAGCATAGCGACCCTCATGCTTTGCTCGCTGTTATCAGCCTGCTCATCAACTGATCAGCGCCGCTTGAGTGATGAACAGCTCAAGACGGAACAGCGATACCAGGACGGCCTGGCGCTACGTGAAGCACATAGATTAAACAGTCGCTTGCAAGACCTGTCATTTCCGCTGCTTGCTGCAGCCACCGATCGATGCGCAAACCGCACCAGATACAAGCTTGGCGTCCAACTGCATACAGCGGAAGACTACCCTGAAGATCAACGGGAAGCGGCACTGGAGGTATTTGATGAACTGGATGGCATTCGTGTAAAACACAGTGCTAAAGGAAGCAGCGCCAGGGAACACCTTTTACGCGGTGATAAAATCATCCAGATAAATGGAGATAAAGTGCCGGATTCCACGGCGAATACAGTCCGCCGCCTGAAGCAGCAACTGGCAATAAAATCGTCACTGGAATTAACACTTGAGCGTGACGACCGTCTTCACTCAGTCACGCTAACCGCTGTGGAGGTTTGTGACTATCCGGTGCAACTCAGCCAGCAAGACGCCATCAATGCATTTGCAGACGGAAGCTCAATCATCGTCAACGCAGGTCTGATGCGATTTGCCCGGGAAGACTCTGAGCTGGCACTCATCATCGCTCATGAGCTGGCGCACAATGTGGCTGATCACGGGATGGAAAAAATCAAAGGAGGCTTGATTGGTGGTCTATTTGATCTGGCGATCTCTTCTGGCGGTAGCATTGTCAGCCCGGCTATCGGTGTAGCATTGGGTGCAAACCTGCTGAGCCAATCGTACGAAGTTGAAGCGGATAAGCTGGCCATCAGACTGATGCACCAACTCGAATACCCTCTGCAGCCTCTGCCGGAGTTCTGGCGGCGGATGGCAACCGTACACCCATCTTCTATTCGTCACGGCCAGCAAGCTTCACACCCCACGACCGTGGAACGCTACCTGATAATGAAACAGGAAGTAGAACGTCTGACTCAGACAGACTGATGGTTTTGACGACGCGCAACGCGAAAGTGGGATTCAAATTCAATTACTGGCTGCTGCTGATCGTCAAAGACGGTGGCCTGCCCCACAAGATCACGCCCTTGCTGTGAAATAACGTTCGCCTGAGCCGTCACCCAGCCCTGACGCACAGCATTTAGAAACCGCGTCTCCAATGCGATGGTGCCGAAGTGCGTATCTTCCGGTAACACGCTCTTTATCGCCATCGCGACAGCCGTATCAGCCAACGCCGTGAGTGCACCACCGTGCATCAAACCGGCACCCTGAGCATATTCCTCAAAGAACGGCATCGACAGCACAGCTTCCCCCTTGCAGGCACGTTCGATTTTCATGTTCAACAGGCGCTCAAACGGCGCTTCGCTAATCCACTGAGAAAGCTGAACCTGGTGTGGGCCGGTATGCTTAAGTTCATTCATAGAACACTCCTGTTGTCGGTGTCAGGCCTATAGACGGCTGTTCAACATACAGCGGACAATCAGAAGAAAGGTCCTCATAAAAAGAGGACAGCGGAAAAAACACAAAAAAATGGCGGTACTGGAAAGCACCGCCGAAAGGTCAATTGCTATACGGGCGTTTCTGCTCCCCTTGCGATCAAATCGCGGGCACGGAAAACAAAGAAACAGGGGAAGTCGGATCAATCATATCGATCCTGGCGCGCAACCCTCCCCCAGAAAAAAGGCCCCGAAAACGGGGCAAAAGGACCTGAGAGCCGGATTCCCTTAAGAGCCTATAGGGAACCCGTTCCAGACGGTGCTTGATGCGCTATATCTGATCAGTCTTCCTGGTACGCTTCGATACCCGGGCAAGAACAGATAAAGTTACGGTCGCCGTATACGTTGTCGATACGGTTTGCCGTAGGCCAGAACTTGTATGCACGTGTGTGTGCTGTTGGGAATACTGCTTCCTCACGGGAATATGCACGATCCCAGCTCTCGCCAATCAAATCAGCCTGTGTGTGTGGTGCGTGGTGCAGAGGGTTGTTCTCTACTGTCCACTCACCGCTCTGAACACGGCTGATCTCCGCTTTGATTTTCACCATGGCTTCGATGAAGCGATCCAACTCAGCTTTCGCTTCAGATTCAGTTGGCTCAATCATCAGTGTGCCAGCAACAGGGAAAGACATCGTTGGCGCGTGGAAACCGTAGTCCATCAGACGCTTAGCAATATCTTCCTCGGTCACACCGGATTCTTCTTTGATCGGACGGATGTCGACGATACATTCGTGTGCCACTTTATTGTTGCGACCACGATACAGAATCGGGAAGTGCTCAGACAGCTGCTCAGTCAGGTAGTTGGCATTCAGAATTGCCACTTCCGTTGAGCGTTTCAGGCCGTCTTTACCCAGCATACGGTTGTACATCCAGGTGATTGGCAGAATGGCTGCAGAACCGTACTGTGCAGCAGCAACTGCACCGTTGTTCGCATCCAGACCTTCAACCGGGCTTACCTTATGGCTTGGCAGGAATGGTGCCAGGTGGCTCTTCACGCCGATTGGACCCATGCCCGGACCACCGCCACCGTGTGGGATAGCGAATGTCTTGTGCAGGTTCAAGTGCGATACATCAGAACCGATCACACCTGGCTTGGAGATACCCACCTGCGCGTTCATGTTCGCGCCATCCATGTAAACCTGACCACCAAACTTATGGATGATCTGGCAGATCTCAACGATGTCTTCTTCGTACACACCGTGGGTGGATGGATAAGTGATCATCAGCGCAGACAGGTTCTCTGCGTGCTCTTCCGCTTTCGCAGCCAGATCTGCAACGTCAACGTTACCGTTTTCGTCACATGCAGTAACGACGATCTTCATGTCCATCATTGCTGCGGATGCCGGGTTGGTACCGTGTGCAGAAGATGGGATCAGGCAGACGTTACGGTGACCTTCACCGATGGACTCCTGATACTTACGGATCGCCAGCAGACCTGCGTATTCACCGGATGCCCCGGAGTTAGGCTGCAGGGAGATATTGTCGTAACCGGTGATCTCAACCAGCTGATCTTCCAGCTGATTCAGCATCGCGTGGTAACCCGTTACCTGGTCGGCCGGTGCAAACGGGTGGATGTTTGCGAATTCAGGCCAGGTCACAGGAATCATCTGCGCGGTTGCATTCAACTTCATGGTGCAGGAACCCAGTGGGATCATGCCATGCACCAGAGAGTAATCTTTGTTTTCCAATGCCTTCATGTAGCGCAGCATTTCAGTCTCAGACTGGTAGCTGTTGAAGGTTGGGTGCGTCAGGATTGCATCTTCACGACGCTGTTCTGCACTGATACCTGTCGCTTCACCGGCAGTGATACGTGCATCAATCAGAGCAACATCCAGACCGTGGTTATCACCCAGAATGACAGTGAACAACTCAGCAACATCAGCAGCAGTGGTAGTTTCATCGAAGCTCACTCCCAGCTTGCCACCGTCAATCTGACGGAAGTTGCAGCCGGCATCCAGTGCGCGCTGGTATACAGAAGCGTCAGCAGCAAAGGTCAGCGTATCGAAGTAAGTATCGTTGGTTTCAACGCCTTTCTCTTTCAGACCGGACGCCAGAATAGCCGTCAGACGGTGTACGCGTTCCGCAATGCGTTTCAGACCTTCCGCACCGTGGTATACGGTGTAGAAGCTCGCCATGTTGGCCAGCAGCGCCTGTGCAGTACAGATGTTTGAGGTCGCTTTCTCACGACGGATGTGCTGTTCACGGGTCTGCATCGCCATACGCAATGCCTGATTACCGTTTACATCGATAGAAACACCGATGATACGACCCGGAACGGAGCGTTTCAGTTTCTCAGACGCGGCGAAGAATGCAGCGTGTGGACCACCGAAGCCCATTGGGACACCAAAGCGCTGAGAAGAACCCAGTACAATGTCAGCACCCAGCTCGCCAGGTGATTTCAGCAACACCAGAGACAGAATATCAGCAGCTACAGCCACCATCGCTTTCTGTTCTTTCGCTTTAGCAACCAGAGTTGCAACGTCAGTGATATCACCGTAAGTACCTGGGTACTGCAGCAACACACCGAATGCATCGTAGTCACCCAGCTTGTCAGCTGCGTCTACAACAATGTCGTAGCCGAAGTATTCCGCACGGGTTTTTACAACGTCGATCGTCTGTGGGTGTACGTCGTCCGCAACGAAGAAGGTGTTGCACTTCTTACGGTTGGAACGCTTACACAGGGTCATTGCTTCTGCCGCAGCAGTCGCTTCGTCCAGCAGGGAGGCATTCGCCAGTTCCATGCCAGTCAGATCCATCACCATCTGCTGGTAGTTCAGCAGTGCTTCCAGACGGCCCTGTGCGATTTCAGGCTGATAAGGAGTATAAGCAGTGTACCAGCCTGGATTCTCCAGTACGTTACGCAGGATTACATTCGGTACATGAGTGTTGTGGTAACCCATACCGATGTAGGACTTGTTTACCTTGTTCTGGTTAGCCAGAGCTTTCAGTTCAGCCAGAGCTTCAACTTCACTGATACCCAGATCCATGTCCAGCGCATCATCCAAACGGATGGAATCTGGCACGGTCTGTTCAATCAGTTCCTGCAGGGTGCTGACACCCAGTGTTTCCAGCATGGCTTGCTGCTCTGCTGCATCCGGACCTACGTGACGACGTGTAAATTCGTTACGCTGTTCCAGTTCGCTCAGTGTGCGCTTTTCAACTGCCATCTTTATCAACCTGTTCTTATCCGGCCCGCTGCCAAAGCAGCCAGCCGTTGTTTATCTTAACAACCCGTCTGAAGCGGCATCGTGCTTCAGTAAATGGGGGTGCGGGGCGGTCCTGCACGACCACCCCGCGCTTGCTTAAAGAGCTGATCGGGGGACTATCTAAACCGGACCCACCCGGCCAGAGCGATCAACTCTCTTCGGCAACCTTGGCTTCGTAGCCAGCAGCATCCAGCAGGTGGCTCAAGTCAGCGCCTTCAGCCAACTTGATTTTTGCAATCCAACCGCCTGTAAACGCTTCGTCGTTCACAGTTTCTGGTGCATCTTCCAGGGTTTCGTTCACTTCTACGATCTCACCAGATACTGGGGAGTAGATGTCGGACGCTGCTTTTACAGACTCAACCAGAGAGAACTCTTCGCCCTGCTCTACTTCACGGCCGACTTCTGGCAGCTCAACGAATACCACATCACCCAGCAGTTCCTGTGCGTGATCAGAGATACCCACGGTTACAGTGCCGTCACCGTTGTCCAGAACCCACTCGTGAGATGGTGCGAATTTCAGATTAGCTGGTACATTGCTCATATTCTTGTCCTCAAACTTGTCACATCTAGTGAACAGACAGCGCGCTTAAATTCGGGAACGTCACTGTCTGCTAACGATTATCTATGGATTAAATCTTGTATTAACGCTGCTGTATTAACGGTACAACGGGAAACGTGCACACAGGGCTTTAACCTGTTCGTGAACTTTCGCTTCCGCAGCGCTGTTGTCTTCAGGATTAGCAGCCAGGCCATCCAGAACATCGCCGATCAGGTTACCGATCAGGCGGAACTCTTCTTCACCGAAACCACGGCTTGTACCCGCTGGTGTACCCAGACGTACACCGGAGGTAACCATTGGTTTCTCAGGATCGAACGGGATACCGTTCTTGTTGCAGGTGATGCCTGCACGTTCCAGAGATTCTTCGGTTGCGTTGCCTTTCAGACCTTTCGGACGCAGGTCAACCAGCATCAGGTGCGTATCAGTACCACCGGTTACGATGTCACAGCCACGCTCAACCAGCGTTTCAGCCAGGACAGATGCGTTTTTAACAACCTGCTTGATGTAATCAGTGAACTGCGGCTGCAGAGCTTCACCGAAAGCAACTGCTTTAGACGCGATCACGTGCATCAATGGACCACCCTGCAAACCCGGGAATACGGCAGAGTTGATCTTCTTACCCAGATCCAGGTCGTTGGACAGAACCATACCGCCACGAGGACCACGCAACGTTTTGTGTGTCGTGGTGGTTACGATGTGAGCGTGTGGCAGCGGGCTTGGGTGCTGACCTGTCGCGATCAGACCGGCAATGTGCGCCATATCGACCATCAGGTATGCGCCTACTTTGTCAGCGATCTCGCGGAAACGCGCAAAGTCGATTTCACGAGGAATTGCAGAACCGCCTGCGATGATCAGTTTCGGCTGGCACTCAACGGCCTGTGCTTCAACGGCATCGTAATCGATACGCTGAGTGTCTTTATCCACGCCGTACTGTTCAGCGTTGAACCATTTACCAGACTGCGCAGGACGTGCACCGTGAGTCAGGTGACCACCTGCGTCCAGAGACATACCCAGGATGGTGTCGCCTGGCTGCAACAAAGCCATAAATACCGCACCGTTAGCCTGCGCACCGGAGTGAGGCTGTACGTTTACGTATTCGCAGTTGAACAGCTGCTTAGCACGGTCTATTGCCAGTGCTTCAACTTCATCAACATATTCACAACCACCGTAGTAACGACGGCCTACGTAACCTTCAGCGTATTTGTTAGTCAGCTCAGTGCCCTGCGCCTGCATCACCGCTTTGGATACGATGTTTTCAGAGGCAATCAGCTCAATGCCGTCTTCCTGTCGGTGAAATTCACGCTCAACGGCAGCTTTGATTGCTGAATCAGCTTCTGCCAAGTCACAGGTAAAGAACTTTTCGCTCGCAGCGTCGTTTCTATACAGATCGCTCATGCTCATGGTTTTGATCTCTGTTTGTTATTTTCAAAGAGTGCTGCAGTGCCAGGCAAGGCATCCACAGCGGCCTTCTCTGGGTTACATCAGCAAGCCACGGCGTTAACCGCCAGGCCACCTGTTGAGGTTTCTTTATATTTGTCCTGCATATCGACGCCGGTCTGACGCATCGTTTCGATTACAGAATCCAAAGAGACGTGGTGTTCACCATCGCCCCGCAATGCCAGACGGGCAGCATTGATTGCTTTCACTGCGCCCATGGTATTGCGTTCAATACATGGCACCTGAACCAAACCACCGATAGGGTCGCAGGTCAGTCCCAAGTTGTGTTCCATACCAATTTCCGCAGCGTTTTCGATCTGCTCATTGGTACCACCCATCACCGCACAAAGAGCACCGGCAGCCATTGAACAGGCCACGCCGATTTCACCCTGACAGCCCACTTCTGCTGCGGAGATAGATGCATTTGTTTTGTACAACATGCCGATCGCTGCTGCCGTTGCCAAAAAGCGCACAACACCTTCTTCATTGGCATTCGGGACAAATCGATCGTAATACGCCAGTACAGCAGGAATAACACCAGCAGCACCGTTGGTCGGTGCAGTCACGACACGGCCACCGGCTGCGTTCTCCTCATTGACTGCAATCGCATACAGATTGACCCAATCCATCACCGTCAGCTGATCTTTCAGCGCTTTTTCCGGTTGATCGACCAGTTCCCGGTACAGCTCATTTGCACGACGCTTAACCTTCAGGCCACCCGGCAGGGTACCTGTCTGCTGGCAACCACGGCGGATACAGTTATCCATCACGTGCCAAATCTTCATCACCGCCGTGTTCACCTTTTCGTCGGTGCCCATGCGGGAACGTTCGTTGGTCAGCACAACATCAGCGATAGTGATGTTCTCTTTTTTGCAAATCTCGAGAAGCTCTACACCGTTGTTGAACCAATAAGGGATGCTGTGCTCGACAGCCGCTTTCTCGCCATTCTCGCCCGCTTCCGCGTCGCTCAAAACGAAACCGCCACCGACAGAGTAATAAATGCTATCCAGAGTGATGATGCCCGCTGCATCAAATGCACAGAAACGCATACCATTAGGATGTTTAGGCAGGGACTCACCAAAGTTGAAGGGCAGATCGGTATCGCGCTTAAAAGGAATAATGCGCTCACCGGCGAGGTTCAGCTCACCACTATCATCAATCTGCTGAATGTACTCAGGCACTTTATCGGGATTAACCAGATCAGGCTGTTCGCCCAACAGACCCAGCAATACAGCGACATCCGTTGCGTGGCCTGCGCCAGTCATGGCCAGTGAGCCATACAGATCTACCTTCACACGGCTTACGCCGTCTAAAAGGTTTTTGTCGCGCAACTCGTTCAGGAAACGGTTTGCTGCAACCATAGGTCCAACAGTATGTGAACTGGAAGGACCGATACCCACTTTAAAAAGATCAAAGATGCTGAGTAGCATGACTCAAGCCTCCAACTTTATTTTTATTTACTGCTTTATTAGGAGACATCCCAAGCTTCGCACTCTGACAAAGCTAAGCAAATCGGATTAACGCATTGGCTAAAAAGTAGCCTCAACCGCGTATATTGTTCAGACTAGCAACAGATTTCATAATTGGCAACAAAAATTTCCTATTGGAAACTTTTGTATCAATAGCGTAAATAAAACGGACTTCTGTTTCCTTTAAAAGAGTCCTGCGCTTGTGTACCATTTTTGGAAACAGCTCCCTGAAGGAGTGAGTCAGGAGCTAAGGAGTGAACAAAAGATGTCCGACGAACCACATTTCCTGAGAGAAGAACGCGTAGAGATCTCACGTGCAGACGCTAACAGTGAAGCTGCAGTAGAACCGTTACAGCTGGGCAAGCGCGTCCGTGAAATTCGCCTGAGCCAAAACCTGACACTGGAAGAAGCCAGCAAACGTACCGGCCTGGCGCGCTCTACCTTATCCAAAATTGAGAACGAACAGATCTCACCCACATTCTCTGCAGTGAATAAGCTGGTGAAGGGCCTGGGTATAGATATCCCCCAGCTATTCAGCCAGCCAAAGCGCAGTGCAGCTGCCGGTGGCCGCCGTGACATTACGCGTAGCGGTACTGGTACTCCGCACCCTACACCGACGTATGAGCACGAAATGCTGGCGACTCAACTGACCAGCAAGAAGATGATTCCATACCGCACGACGGTACGCGCGCGTTCCTTCGAAGAATACCCAGAGTGGGTGCGTCATGACGGTGAAGAGTTCCTATTTGTACTTAAAGGCTCTTTACTCTTCTATACAGAATTCTATGAACCGATCGAACTATTCGAAGGTGACTCTGCATATTATGACTGTGAAATGGGCCATTCACTGGTATCCACCAGCGAAGCGGATGCCGAGGTCATTTGGGTCACCGCCTAAAGGTTTATCTAAGACAGAGGGCGGTCTGTTCCCCTTAAGGACGAACTGACTTATACTCTGATGATTCTTCCTGAAGTGCCATCGTAGGTTTTTCCTGCGACGGCATTTTTTTTGTCTACAGCCTGCCAGTAGTAATTTCATCCCTTTTTCGCCCTATCGACGCAATCTTTTACCCGCCTGATCGCTTTTTCTGCATCTGTTAGCCGAATTGATTAGAAAAAAATCACTTGCATGGAGTTTCCTGTTGGTCTAAGTTGTTTCCTATTGGAAACTTATGATCTCTTTTGATCGTATCTACCTATTTATAGAAACAAACGGGTAGCAGTTTTGTGTCTCTGGTTGGCGCACAATCGGCCTTTTGCTCCAACCAACCGGTGGCCTAATGGCCACCGGGACACACCTTCTCCCCACCAATAAAAAACGAAGAGGTTCGATATGGCTGAAACACAAGGTGCTCTGAAGAAAACTCCCCTGTTTGATCTTCACGTAGAGCTGGGCGCAAAAATGGTTCCTTTCGCTGGGTACGAGATGCCTGTTCAGTACCCTCTGGGCGTAAAGAAGGAACACTTGCACACCCGTAATCAAGCGGGCCTGTTTGATGTTTCCCATATGGGTCAGGTTAAGCTGAGCGGTGCCAACGCAGCAGCAGCTTTGGAAAAACTGGTCCCGGTCGACATTATTGACCTGCCTGCGGGTAAACAGCGTTATGCGCTGTTCACCAACGAAGAAGGCGGCATCATGGATGACCTGATGGTCACCAACTACGGTGACTGGATCTACGTTGTTGTTAACGCAGCATGCAAAGAGCAGGACATCGCTCACATGCAGGCTAACCTGGGCGAAGGCGTTGAACTGGAACTGCTGGACGATCGCGCACTGGTCGCTGTTCAGGGTCCTACCGCTGCACAGGCGATTTCCCGCCTGGCACCTGAAGCTGGCGAAATGGTGTTCATGGATTCTCGCCAGATGCAGATCGATGGCGTTGACTGCTTTGTATCCCGCTCCGGTTACACCGGTGAAGATGGCTACGAAATTTCTATCCCATCCGCTGACGCTGACCGTCTGTGCCGCCTGTTCCTGGAACAGCCAGAAATTGAAGGCATTGGCCTGGGTGCCCGTGACTCCTTGCGTCTGGAATCCGGTCTGTGTCTGTACGGTCACGACTTGGATCAGAGCACGACGCCTCTGGAAGGCAGCCTGATCTGGGCGATCTCCAAATGCCGTCGTGCAGATGGCGAACGTGCAGGTGGCTTCCCGGGTGCTGACAAGGTACTGGATCAGATCACCAACAAAAACTGGACGCGTAAGCGCGTTGGTTTGCTGGGTGAAGGTCGTGCGCCAGTACGTGAAGGTACCGAACTGTTTGATGCCGATGGCAACAAGATCGGTGTTGTAACGAGCGGCACGTACGGACCAACCATCGAAAAACCTGTTGCAATGGCTTACGTAGAAACAGCCTTCAGCCCACTGGATACTGTGGTATTCGCTGAAGTCCGCGGCAAAAAACTGCCAATGACCGTTTCCCGTATGCCATTCATCGAGCAGCGTTACTACCGCGGTTAATCCCGCGAACAGGCCGGATAAGCGCGGGCTGACGGAGCTAAACAGAGGCGGTGCGGAAACGCACCACTGAGGGTCGCAAATGAGCATGTTCATCAATGCCTGACCCTGTATAAAACTCTGCAGCAACGCTTATCCACCATCGTTAAGTTCAAGTGCTATAGATAGAAGGGGCATCTCATTGTCCCCTTCATCATAAAAATAAGAATCCACCCAGGAGGTGACGTAATGGAAATGATTCCTTTAACCGAGCTTAAAGGCGAGTCGAAAATGGCCAAATTGCGCCATAAACCGGACCCGAACCGGAAGCGACTGCGCAAACCTGAGTGGATTCGTATTGATCCCCGCAGCAATAGCAACGTGCAGAAAGTAAAGAAAGAGCTGCGCGAACTGAAGCTGCACACTGTGTGCGAAGAAGCCTCCTGCCCTAATCTGGCCGAGTGCTTCAGCAAACGCACCGCAACTTTTATGATCATGGGCGCTATCTGTACCCGTCGCTGTCCTTTCTGCGATGTTGCCCACGGTCGTCCTATGGGACTGGATCCAGATGAACCCCGCCATGTCGCGGAGTCTATCCAGTCACTGAAGCTGCGTTACGCCGTTATTACGTCTGTTGACCGTGATGACCTGCGTGACGGCGGCGCCAGCCACTTTGCAGAGGTCGTGCGCGAAGCACGCGCCCTGAATACCGATCTGACAGTTGAGATCCTGGTACCTGACTTCCGGGGCAAAATGGATGCTGCTCTGGAAGCGCTGTCGGTCCATGTGCCTGACGTACTGAACCACAACATGGAGACCGTGCCGAGCCTGTACGCCTCTGTACGACCGGGCGCTGACTATCACTGGTCTCTGAGCTTGTTGTACCAATACAAACGCCTCAACCCTGAGGTGATTACCAAATCTGGTCTGATGGTTGGTCTGGGCGAGACAAAAGACGAACTCATCGAGGTGATGAAGGACTTGCGCGCCAATGGAGTGGATATGCTAACCATCGGCCAGTACCTGCAACCGACGAAACATCATCTGGCCGTAGAGCGCTACGTAACACCAGAAGAGTTTAAAGAGTACGAAACCATCGGCAATGAGCTGGGCTTCACCAACGTTGCAAGCGGTCCGATGGTGCGTTCATCGTATCATGCTGACATGCAGGCAAGCGGCGAGTCCGTTGGCTTTGCCGGAGGGGAGTAATATGGCAACGGTAGAAACGATCAACAACCGGCTGGTCCACATCAACCTGGCGATTCAGGTCGATGAAAAGGAAGAAGTCAGTTCAATCATGATGCGCGAACGCCCTTTCATCGGCGAACTGAATCTGGATATCGACCCCGATAACCTCTCACTGCTGATCGCGGTCGGAGAGGTCATGGGCGTATCCCAGCCTCTGACCGTGAGCCGTATCTCGTGCATAGGCAAACTGGCAATCCTGTGGCTGGATCTGAATCGTTGGTTGGTATTACCACCTCCTGGCAGCCACATGTCGGTAAAACACGCGCTGCAGGATACCTTCGGACAAGATATTCAGTTTCACACTGAAGGTGAGCTGATGCATGCGGAGCTCACTGAAGCCGCTGTGCGCTACTTGTTGGAAAGCGATAACACACGCGAAGTACACGTACAGGCGGACCGTCGTCGCGAAGACAGCCAAAGCCGATTACAGCAAGAAGGTGTCACGATCATGTCGCCGTGTGACCAGCGCGAATATGACATTCTGGTCCGCGACCACTGTGCCGAACGTTTATGGCAGTGGCTCAGCCAACACCACCCGGAACAGACGCCTCATAACCAGGCGGCCAACGGCTAAAACGGATTGCGAATCAGAGCTAAGGAAAACTATGTCGATCTATACGGTTGTTGAACATCCTCAACTTGAAGCGTATCTGGAACAATATTCGATGGGTTCGCTGGTCAGCTTTCAGGGGATCGAAGCCGGTGTTGAAAACACCAACTATTTTGTCACGACAACCAGCGGCGAGTACGTACTCACGCTGGTTGAGTCGGTTACGGCGGAAAAGCTGCCGTTTATTCTGGGCTATGTTGCTCACCTCTCAGAACGTAACATCGCGGTAGCACAACCCATTCTGAACCGTCAGGGTGAACTGTTTGGTAGTCTGAACGAACGCCCCGCCGTGTTTATGCGTCGCTTACAAGGCGCACCACTCGACACCCCAAATCAAGTGCAGTGCAGCGTAATCGGCCACACCTTGGCAGCCAGTCATCTGGCATCCGCTGAGCTGACGACCGATGAATACCAACACATCTATCAGTGGTGCAGCGAAGTCAGCGCACGTGTGCTGCCTAAATTGAGTGATGCGGACAAACACCTGCTCCAGGAGTCGGTTCTCGCGGCTGGAATGATCCCATGGGCACACTTGCCACAGGGCCCGATCCACGCAGATCTATTTCCGGATAACGCCCTGTTTGACGGAGACTCACTGGCAGGACTGATCGATTTTTATCACGCCTGCTCAGCGCCTTATCTCTACGATCTGGCAGTGACATTGAATGCCTGGTGCTACGACGAACAACAGCAGCATTACGATGCGGATAAAGCATCAACCTTGCTCAGCAGCTACAACGCCGTGCGCATGCTGAACGAAGAAGAACAGCAGTGGTTGAAAGCGATGCAAAAAGTCGCTGCGCTACGCTTCTGGCTGTCCCGTCTGCGCGACAAACTATTTCCCAAAGACGGTGAGCTGATCACCGTGAAAGACCCGAACGGAAAGAAACAGTTGCTGGAGCATCTCATTAAAGACCAGTAAGTCGGCATAAAACGCCCATAAAAAACGGCAGGTCACTGATAAAGTGCCTGCCGTTTTTTGTTTATAGGTGCTTCAGTGAGCCATTCAGCTAAACCTTAAGACTGCGCCTCACAATCAGACCATACCTGAAACGGGTCTTGCCCCTGCCCACCGTCGCTGGATTCTTCACATTGGATGGCGACAGGTTCTGGTTTGGGTTCCGGCTCAGGATCACCAATTCTCAGCATCGCCGGACGCTCATCCGTCAGACGAAACGCGGTTGCGCCACGCTCCATCTCAAAATACTTTCCAGGGTCCAGATCAGCATTACCCACAGAGGTATCAATAACAATTCCGCCCTGATCAACACCACCCGCGACCCCTTGAATCACTTTATTCTTCTCAGAACAATGTCGATCACACAGATAGATTTCGTATTCAGTTCCCCGAATACCAATCGTGGCCAAAACGGTCTGGAAACGATAGCGATCCGGGTTCGCTTTACCAATCTTTCCGCTGATCGTACGTAAACCACCACGCATCAACTGAAACACTGCAACTCCATCCTCCGGCTGCTCTTCACGATAGCGATAACGCGACAGCTGCAACTTGGAATCCGGTTTAAGATTGATGGTAGAACCATCATTAAAGCGGATATGCAGTCGTCCACGCTTGCTCGTTAAAAGCCGCTCTTTTTCGAATACGATGGAATCACGCTTGAGCATTCGCGTTTCACCGCGCAGGTTCTCAGCATGGTTTTCACCCAAACTTAGAATGACACGGCCAATAGCCTCATCTGCAAAAACATTGAATGAGGTTGCCAACGTCAGCAACAGCACCACTATACGTAACACCTTGTTTCTCCCTGTAATGTCCAGTACCGCCTGATTCCTCTAACCTTATCAGGCTTGCACATGAGCAACCACCATTAGACCCCGTGCTTCAGTTTCTCTAGCTGATCGCGGTAATGCGCCGCCAACTCAAACTCCAGATTCTTCGCAGCTTCGTACATTTTGTCTTCCAGCTCGGTCATCGCTTTCACCTGCTGAGCCGGGCTCATCGATGCAGGATCAACGTTATAATCGCCGGCCTTATCCGCAACTTTTTTCGCGGCTTTCGCGGCTTTGCGACCCGGAATGGTAGACGCCCCTTCCATAATGTCAGCAACCGACTTTTTGATGCCTTTCGGAACAATACCGTGTTCTTTGTTATGCGCCATCTGCTTTTCACGACGGCGTTCAGTTTCATCCATCGCACGCTGCATCGATCCGGTGATTTTATCTGCGTACAAAATCGCACGGCCGTTGACGTTACGCGCCGCTCGGCCGATGGTCTGGATCATCGACGTATCCGAGCGCAGGAAACCTTCTTTATCAGCATCCAGAATCGTCACCAGTGAAACCTCTGGCATATCGATACCTTCTCGCAGCAAGTTGATCCCCACCAGCACATCAAACACCCCGGTGCGCAGGTCACGGATGATCTCGACACGCTCCACGGTGTCGATATCGGAATGCAGATAGCGCACTTTCACGCCATGTTCATCCAGATAGTCGGTGAGATCTTCTGCCATCCGTTTGGTGAGGACAGTGACGACCACACGCTCTTTATTCGCCACGACTTTGTTAATTTCGGATAGCAGATCATCAACCTGAGTCGTAGCCGGACGAATCTCGACAACCGGATCAATCAGCCCGGTCGGACGCACGACCTGCTCTGCTACATGTTGCTGATTGGCTTTTTCGTATTTGCTCGGCGTGGCCGAAACAAAGATCATCTGCGGCGAAGTCTCCTCCCACTCCTCAAATTTCATCGGACGGTTATCCAACGCAGACGGGAGAC
>JAGSHA010000105.1 GCA_023954795.1 Oceanospirillaceae bacterium
GGTTCGAACAATTTATCCTGACATTCCTGAGGAATACCGGTGCCTTCGTCGGTGACTGCGATCGAAATGGTCTCGCCGCTACTGTCGGCGTCGATCCATATATGGTTGTAATCTTCCGACGCGTCGCACGCATTATTCAGCAGGTTTACAAAAACCTGAATCAGTTGCTGCGGATCTCCCCATACGTGCAGGCCGGGCGCGACATTGTTCAGGTATTGCTGAAATTTACCGCGACTGTCGAGTGAGACAAGATGAATTGCCTCATCAAAACAGTCACGTAAGTTCACTGATTCGTGTGCAATTTCGTTATCACTCTGTCCGCCACGGGCAAAACGTACCAATGACTGCACAATACGGCTGATACGTTTGGTCTGGTCGACGATCTGATCGCCGGTTTCCAGAATCTCTTCGTTATCAGTTTCGAACTTCAGGTTTTGTGCCAGACAGGCGATACCGGTTACTGGATTGCCAATTTCGTGGGCGACACCTGCCGCAAAACGGCCAATAGAGGAGAGGCGTTCACTGTGGGCCAGTCGGTTTTGTAGCAAGCGAGTCTCTGATTCGTCCTCCAGCAGGATGACCATTCCGCTGGTGCTTTCTTCACTGAGCAGTGCCTTGTGTAGCGCAAACCAATGGGATTGGCTGTTCAGGTGGATGGGTTCGGCTACTTCGTGGGCCAGCGGGGATTGGGCAAAATTCCCCAGCAGTGTTCCCCAGGGGGAGGGCAGTCGGCTCAAAGGAATACCCGCACAATCCGCTGCGGTGATCCCGGTCACTTGTTCCATCTCTGAGTTCCAGAACAGAATTTCGCCGGTGTTATCCAACGTGCAAACACCGACAGGGAGCCGTTGTAAGATCAGACGGTGGTAGCGCCGCAGTTCATCCAGCTCAGCCGCCAGGCCAGTAAGCTGTACCTGATAGGTTTCCAGCTGACTTTCCATCAGATGTACGTTGCGACCGCTTGCCAGCGTGCGGATACCTGCCGTCTGACTGCTGTGGTCCAGCGGGCTGAGCAAGGTAGCTGCTTCTACCGGGCCAAGCAGTCCCGTTAGGTTGTGTTCAAGCTGGGTACGCAAGCGTAAGAGATCTACCGGACGCAACATGCCGGGTTTCAGGGCCAGCTGATCAAGTGCGATCTGGATTTCACGTCGTGCGGCATCTTGTCCTACACGCGGAGAGAGCAGTTCCTGAAAATCTTCAATTCGGGTCGCGGTCAGGCTGGTGGTCGAGTGGCGTTGCAGTACGTTCAGCAGGCAGGCGCTGGCGGCATGTTCCTCTTCCGCATTTTGTTCTGTGAACAGGGAAACCAGTGTTAATGTCAGCGCGTTCAGCACCAGCGCCAGTACCGCGGCGGTATCCGGATCATATTCTTCCACGCGGAAGGTGTCCGCCACCATTGGATCAATAGGGCCTAAAAGCGGGAACAGCATGGTGTACATCCACACGCCCATGCCGACCAACAGTCCACAAATAACGCCCCAGCGGTTAGCACGTTGCCAAAACAAGGTGACCAGCAGGGCGGGTAAAAATTGCAGGAATGCTACAACAGCGATAATCCCCAGCTGGTGCAGGTCGTAGTAATTGCCGATCTTCTGATAAAACAGGTAACAGCCAAATAAGATCAGAATCATCAGGCTGCGACGTAACCAGAGCACCCAGGTATAAAAGCGACGGGTATCCGGGAAGGGGACCAGAGGCAATAAAATATGGTTCTGTAACATTGAGGCCATAGCAACGGTGGCCACAATTGAGATCCCGCTGGCGGCAGATAAACCTCCGATAAAGGCTAAGACAGTCAACCATTCGGAATCCAGATGCATGCCCAGATACAGCAGTAAAAACTCCGGATTCCCTCCCGCTCCGAGGCTCATGCCCGCCCATAAGATGGGAGGGACCGCGAGCGCCAGTAAAAACAGAAACAGTGGCATGCCCCAGGTGGCTTTATAGAGCGTTTCGTCCGAGCTGTTTTCGGTGAACATCATATGGAACATATGAGGCATAACGACCGCTGCACTGAAGAACGCAATCAGTAACGTACGCCAGATCTCCGCATCAAACTGAGTGTTCAGTACCGCTAGCTGATCTGGATTGGCCAGAAGCCAGCTTTCCAGTCCGCTCGGCCCGCCAAGAATGGCAAAAAATGCATACAGACCAATCGCGACCAAGGCGATCAGTTTGATCAGGGATTCCACGGCCATGGCAACCACGAGGCCGGGGTGTTTGTTACGTAAGGTGGCGTGCCGGGCGCCAAACAGAATAGAAAACAGCGCCAGCACGGAGCAAAACCCGAGTGCAAACTGACTGACGGTAAACTGCTGATTAAAAATATAGAGGCTGTCTGCGACCGCCTGAATCTGAATCGAGATCATCGGCATCGTCGCCATGACCGTCAGAATAGTGGTGATCGTGCCTACGGCACCGCTGCGGAACCGAAAAGCAAACAGGTCGGCCAGTGAGCTGAGCTGATAGGTACGGGTAATCCTCAGAATGGGGATCAGCAGGGCCGGGGCTAAAATAAAGGCGCCAACCGCCCCGAGATAAGAGGCCAGATAGAGGTAGCCGGATTCCGATGCCAGACCAAAAGCGCCATGGAAGGTCCAGACACTGGCATACACACCAATAGACAGCACATGCGTAAGCGGATGGCGGACCAGTCGCGCCGGCAGCACGTTACGCTCAGTCAGGTAGGCGGTACCAAAAAGAAAGGCAAGGTATGCAAAGCCGATTAAAAACAGTTGGGACAGATCAAGCATGCTGGCGCCTCTGCTCGATAATGACGGCCGCTATTACGACGCCGATCCAGACCGCAAAAGGTCGAAACCAGGGGCCGTCCATTTCTTGCCACCAGTTGATAATCAGTGGCGCCAGAACATACGCCGCGGGCAGCAGCAAAAGAAGCAAGCGATGGAAATACATGTATGGTCCCTTACGACGTACGGATCTGTTGCAGAACGGGGGCTACCTGCTCCATCTTCCAGTTTGTGACAGCCCATTTCAACAATTCATCCACGCTGGCATCAACTAAGGCCGGATCGGGTGACTGATTCAGAAAGTGAAGGGCTTCAATGAGTTGAGGTACAGGGTGTTCCAGATTAAGCGCGGTCGCGTAAGTTTGTTTGCTGAGTTTCTGACCGTCGCTGTTTGCCGCGACAGGGATATGCGCATACCGCGGAGGATCAATGCCCAGCAGGTCCTGCAAATGGATCTGTTTTGGGGTTTCCGGTAGCAGATCACTGCCCCTTACCACATGGGTAATCCCCTGCAGATGATCATCAACGACGACCGCCAACTGGTAGGCAAAGAGGCCGTCTTTACGGAATACCACAAAATCCCCGGCGGTATTGGGAAGGTCAAAGGTTTGCGGACCCTGTATCAGGTCAAGGAAGCGGGTGGTCGTGTCTGGGCAATGCACACGTATCGCGGCGTCTTCATCCGGGGAGGGGGATTTTTCGATGCAAAAGCCATCATAAACATGACTCCCGCTGCGTTCCATTAACTGCTTGCGGGAACAGCCACAGTGGTAGGCATCACCATTTTCCAGTAAACGCTGCAGCGCATCCTGATAATAAGCGTGGCGTTCACTTTGATGGGTCAGCTCGCTATCCCAATACAGGCCAAAAGCTTCTAAGGTTGTGGGAAAGCTGGCACAGGCACCGGTCTGTTCGCGTGGTGGATCGAGATCCTCAATACGTAACAACCAACAACCATCGTTGGTGCGCGCATCAAGGTAGCTGGCGAGTGCTGCAAGTAAGGAACCAAAGTGCAGCAAGCCGGTAGGTGATGGGGCAAAACGTCCGACGTATTTCACAGAGTATCAAAAGAGCCGTCCGACCGGTGATCCGGTCAGACATCTCAAATCGACTAGCCGCCGACCTGTTTCTCTTTGATCTCTGCAAGTGTTTTGCAGTCGATACAAAGGGTCGCAGTTGGGCGTGCTTCGAGTCGACGGATACCAATTTCGATACCGCATGCATCGCAGTACCCATAATCGTCGGCTTCGATGCGTTCTGCTGCTTCGTCAATTTTTCGGATCAGCTTGCGTTCGCGATCACGAGTACGGAGTTCAAGGCTAAACTCTTCTTCCTGACTTGCGCGATCACTCGGATCTGCAAAATTAGATTGTTCTTCCTGTAGATGGTGAATGGTACTGTCCACCTCTTCCATCAACTGGCGCTTCCATTCCGCCAAAATCGCGCGGAAATGGTCTTTCTGTGAGTCGCACATGTACTCTTCATCCCGGTCCAATGGATACGGGTCAATGTGCGAAAATCGAGTTTCAGTGCTGTTTGGCATAACTCTGCCCCACTTAATCTTATTGCCGGCTCCCGGCAATATCAGCTTACCTGATCATAGGCCGCACAATGCGGCTTATACCTGAAAGGCAGCAGACGTTATCAGAACTTTCCAGATTAGACTAGCCCCAAGGCTACAAAGTTTATCTGGCTGGTGCTTTTGCCTGCGCCGTACTTCTGGTTTCGGGTCTACTTGAATCTGAACAAAGGCTCAGAAGCTCCGTACAATTGTTAGGTCTAGTCCAGAGTTGCGATGTTGTAAACCTGAAACAATGATTCTGAAGCTGTTTGAAAATCGCTGCTATGTTCTTGATCCGGGTGTATTGATTCATTCCTTTGTATAATAGAGCGGTTTTAAACTTATGAAGAGCGGACAATGAATAAGCAATGGACGCAGCGTGCTGCTGATATCGATTCCTTTAAAGTGATGGACCTGCTGAAACGCGCCAAAGAGCTGGATGCGGAAGGGCACGATGTGGTGCATATGGTGGCGGGCGAGCCGGATTTTGCCACGGCCGGTCCGGTGGCTGCGGCGGCTATTTCTGCCATTGAAAATGGGCTGACGCAATATACGCCCGCTGCAGGTATTCCTGAGCTACGCGCTAAAATTTCACAGTGGTATCTAAGTCGCTACGGGTTGGACATCACGCCTGAGCGTATCATTGTGACACCCGGGGCATCCGGTGCGTTGCTGATGGTATTTTCGTTGCTGGCTGATCCGGGGCGTACTTTTATGATGGGGGATCCCGGGTATCCCTGTAACCGTCAGTTTCTACGTCTGATTGAAGCACGTGGTCAATTGGTGCCCTGCAGTATGCAGGACAACTTCCAGCTGACGCCGGAGGCGATCCGTGAACACTGGAAACCAGAAACAGCGGGTGTGTTGCTGGCCTCTCCCGCAAATCCAACAGGGTCCGTGGTGCATAAGGATGATCTGCGCAATATCGCAGAAACCGTGAAAGCACTGGGTGGTAACCTGGTTGTGGATGAGTTGTACCACGGTCTGACCTATGGATTTGAGGCCAACTCGGTACTGGAAGTGGATCCCGATGCCTTTGTGATCAACAGCTTCTCTAAATACTTCGGCATGACTGGCTGGCGTTTAGGTTGGATGGTTGCCCCGGAAAGTGCCGTGCCGGAGTTGGAAAAACTGGCGCAGAATCTGTTTATCTCACCACCGACCGTTGCTCAGCATGCGGCTCTGGCGGCGCTCGAACCGGAAAGTCTGGCTATATTTGAGCAGCGTCGGCAGGCGTTTCAGGAGCGCCGGGACCTGCTGGTCAGTGGGCTGCGTGACTTGGGCTTTGATATACCCGTTACCCCTGAAGGCGCATTTTATGTCTACGCCGGAGCGTCTCATCTTACCGACAATACCTTCGATTATTGCTGGTCATTGCTGGAGGAAGATAAGCTGGCGACAACACCGGGAATCGACTTTGGTACCTACCGTGCCAATGAGTTTATCCGCTTCTCTTATACGACGGGGCTGGATCGGATTGAGCTGGCATTAGAGCGTCTGCATAAGCGGATTCAGGGCGTATGAAACTCGAATCGTTGATCGAAGGCCGTCTGATCAAGCGTTATAAGCGCTTTTTGGCGGACGTTGAATTGCTGGACGGCACACAGGTGACCGCACATTGTCCCAATACCGGTTCGATGAAACACTGTGCCGAACCGGGAAGCCGGGTCTGGTTGCTGGATTCTGGCAATCCCAAGCGTAAGTATCCGTTGGGCTGGGAGCTGGTGGAGATTGATCAGCAACATCTGTGTTGCATCAATACCGGTCGTGCCAATCATCTGATCCGTGAAGCGATTGAGAGCGGTGTGATTAGCGAACTGCAGGGTTATAGCTCAATCCGTCAGGAAGTGAAATACGGTGAGAACAGCCGTATCGATCTGTTGCTGGAGGATGAGCATAAACCGAAGGCGTATGTTGAGATTAAAAACCTGACTCTCCTGGAAGAGGATAACTGGGGCAGTTTTCCCGATGCTGTCACCACGCGCGGCGCCAAGCATCTGGTTGAATTGATGGCGATGGTCGAGCAGGGTTACCGTGCAGTGATGGTGTTCTGTGTGCCACATGAAGGGATCAAACGGGCCCGTCCGGCGGATCAGATCGACCCAAAATACGGCCAGTTATTGCGTGAAGCTGCCCGGGCTGGGGTGGAAGTGCTCGCTTATGGCGCGAGTCTGACGGAATCGGAAGTCCGTATCAGCCACCCTGTGCCGGTGTTTTTGTAACGGTGAGAAGGGCTATGGAGCTGACCTGATGGGGTCAGGTCAGCTGTTCTACGGGAATCTGTGCTTCAGATGTCGGCAGGTTGACGATAATCTGGCCTTCAACGATTTCAAAGGCGACCGGGTCGAGGTGGTCTTCGACACAAGGGCCGGAGACACAAACACCATCTTCAATCCGAAACAGAGCACCGTGTGTTGCGCATTGGATGTATTGTTTCTCGAAGTCGAGAAACTGGTCGGGCATCCACTCCAGTGGAATACTGCGGTGCGGACAGCTGTTACGGTAGAGGTAGAACGCGTCCCGATGGTTGATCAGCACCAGCTTAGTGGTACCGATATCAAACCCTTTGGCCTGTCCTGCTTCCAACTGATCGGTTTGGCAAAGAACGGTCATTATTTTCCTCAGAATAGATCGTATTGAGCTGCCTGTTGTTACGGCGCTAACCATACTGCAGTTGTGTCATTTGGGGAATGGGGTGGGTAGCATCTTGAAATGGATTAATGCGTTGCTGAAAGCATATCATCCGCAAACCCGCTGAACCGCTTATACTACCGGCATCTTCATTTTCAGACTGAGAACGCTTCAATTGCGATCGACCGGATTTACCCGATCTCCTGCTTTACTGCTGCTGGCATTAGGACTGTCGCTGTTGTTGCATCTGTTGGTCCTGCTGGTGGCTGGAGATGACGCGCCTAAACTGGTCGAGTTGCCGGGACAGCACCGCCTGTTACAGGTCTCTATCGGTGCTAAGGCACCAGCTTCTTCGCTGCAAGCGTCACCGATGCTTCAACACACCCAATCAATACCGGTATCGTTTGATCCACCCGCGCCTCTGTCGGAAACAATACCGGTACAGCAGATACCTGCAGATGGTAAGACAAGTGTTAAATCACCTGCGGCAGAGCCAGCAAAAGCGATCCCGTCCCATGTTGTTCCTGCGCCATCAAAAAGCCCTGAACCTAGCCCCGTTGAATTGAAGCCAGCGCAGAAGCCCTTAGTCGCGGCTAAAGCGACTGAGTTGCCTCAAACTGTTGAACCGGTTGCCCCAACTGCGCAGGTAAAAGAACACCCGTCAGAAAGACATCAGTCCGAGATACCCGCGAAAGCCTTGGCCGCTCACACGGATGCGTCTGCGAGCCGTGAGCAGCAGGCCCGTTTTGTTGCTGCTAGCTACCGCCATCAAACGGCCGTGCCTTATCCGAAATTGGCCCGTCGACGCGGGCAGGAGGGGACTGTTTGGCTCAATGTACAGGTGGATACAGCGGGTGAGGTGTCTGATATTGAGGTGCTGGAGTCGTCAGGTTTTTCTCAGCTTGATCAGGCTGCACTAAAGACCGTACGCCGATGGTATTTTATTGCGGCCCGTCGGGATGGTCAGGCTGAGGTGTCTTATGTGAAGATACCGGTTAAATTTCAATTGGATAAGTCGCAATGATGCCCGCTGGAGCGTTACACCCCCGTACCTTGCTGATCGTGCTCTTAGCCGCGACGCCGTTGGTGATCTGGTTGGCGCTGCAGACCGGGGAGTTGACGGTGTCGCCCGCCGATCTGTGGACGCCGGATAGTCTGGCGCATCAGGTATTTGTGGAGCTGCGTCTGCCACGCCTCTGTCTGACCCTGTTGGCCGGTGCGTTATTAGGAGTCACGGGTGCGGCGGTACAGGCGATGTTTCGTAACCCTCTGGCGGATCCCAGTTTGATTGGTGTTTCTGCGGGTGCGGGGTTTGCCGCTGTGGCGATGCTGGTACTCGGCGATGCGGTGGTCTCTCAGATGGGTGCAGTCGCGTTACCGTTGAGTGCTTTTGTGGGTGGTTTGCTGGCAACGGGATTGGTATTTCGTATCGGACGGGGTGTCGACGGGGTGTCGGTAACAACGATGCTGCTGGTGGGGATTGCGATAAATGCGATCGCCGCATCCGGTATCAGCGCATTGAAGTATTTCTCCGATGCATTCACGTTACGGCAGGTGGTGTTCTGGCTGATGGGTGGTTTACAGCATCAGGGATGGCAGGCCGTCTGGACGTTGCTGCTCATTGCCCTGCCGGTGTTGGTGGGGTTGTTCAGTCAGGGGCGTATTCTAAATCTATTGTTGCTGGGGGAGCGTCAGGCTGCGCTGCTTGGCGTCTCCGTGGTGCGCTGTCACCGTATTCTGATTTTACTCAGTGCCTTGGGTGTGGGCGCGGTTGTTGCTGTCGGTGGCATGATTGGTTTCGTGGGGTTAGTTGTGCCCCATCTGGTGCGCCTGTTGATTGGTCCGGATAATCGCTATTTATTACCGCTGGCCGCATTGCTGGGTGCACTGTTTCTGACGTTGGCGGATATTGTGGCCCGCGTGATTATCTCACCCGCCGAGATGCCATTAGGTGTGGTAACCGCATTAGTGGGTGGGCCGTTCTTCCTGATGATGATTGTCTACCGGCGGCGGGGAGCGTGATGATGTTGAACGTCAATGTGCAGCAATTTCGCCGCGGTGGTCGCTGCCTGCTACAAGACATTGAGTTGCAGTTTGCAGCGTCAGGATTCAGTGTCATTCTGGGACCCAATGGTGCGGGTAAGTCGACCCTGCTTAAGCTGATCGCCGGACAGGATAAAAGTGAGCAAGGCGGAATTCGATTGGATGGCGCGGATATTCATGCCATCGATCTGTCAGAACGTGCCTGTCGTCTGGCGATGCTGAC
>JAGSHA010000100.1 GCA_023954795.1 Oceanospirillaceae bacterium
ACCGGTACCGGAGCTTGGGAAGTATTCTCCAATCAGCTCGCCTTTACCTTCGTATTTGTCCCAGCCCAGCGCGCCGAATAACATGGCGGTATCGTGCATGCCGCCTTCACCGGAACAGTGTTTGGCGTATTCTGGCAGGACCTTAAGGAACGTGGCGATTTCACCTTTTTCCCACAGCTCCAGCACACGCAGATCCATCTGGCGGTTGAATTCACTGGAGATGGTAAAAGTGCCGTTGTTGGCTTCGTAGTCGTCGTTGGCCCAGATCTGATGAGAGAGGGAGCCGGATGCGAGCAGCATCACTTTGCTGTCGCTTTCTTTGATCGCTTCCATGATCGCTTCACCCAGTTTGCGGGATGATTCCAGGCTATGGACGGTGCACCAGCCCGCAACTGAAACGATTTTCAGGTCAGGAGCTTCGCGCATGATGAAGCGCATGGGTACGACGGTGCCGTATTCCAGATCGAGGCTTTCTACCTGATGGGAGAGGGTGAAGACCTCTTTTGCCATCGCTTTTTCGGCGATTGCATCACCCAGCGCGGGGTTGCCCGCGAAGTCATATTCCAGATCCTGAATGAAATGCGGAAACTCGTGGCTGGTATAGTTGCCTTTGAAGTGAGCGTTGGAATTGATGTGATAACCGGCATTCACCAGCCAGTGGGTATCCAGCACAACGACCGTATCGGCACCGGCTTCGCGTCCGCGACGACCGATCTCCTTCAGACCATCGATCGCTTGTTTGCGGCAACCTCGCAGTGGACCTTCTTCTACGGATTCAGACAGAAGCATGGTTGGTACGTGAGTAATTTTTGCAGCCAGTACGACTTCGCCCATCTCTCTTTACCTCATCAGTTTTTATATCGCACAGTTGAATGATGGATCAGACTAGGGCGGATTGCCCGGTTCTGATTTTCATTGGATGCGCTTTTAATTAAGATGTTAAGTAAATTAATTAATATGTTATCTAAAGTCAAGCGTATGAGACCTAACTCAGTGTTGTTAATTTCGTAACACTTAGCCTTTAGTCTATGTTGGCGTGATGTGATAGGGTTTTAGGGCGCTGGAAACAGGGTGTGTTGAGGCAAGGGTGCAGGAGCACCGGAAGACAGTTTATCCAGTGCGTGCAGCGTTAAAATGAAAGCTGTTTTGAATGATTCAGGGCTTGAGTTTACAAAGCTCTCCGAGCAGTTCGTTGAGCTGCTCCAGTTTGTCTTCGGAAATCTGTTCAGCCAGTGCCTTGTAGCGAGCTTCCAGACGGGGGCTGATGTCTTCAAACATCTGCTTGGCCTGGTCGGTCAGGCTCAGCAATACACGGCGCTGATCTTCCGGGGATTTACGACGCTGAATCAGACCCTGTTGCTCCAGGCGGTTGATAATACCTGTTAGGCTGGGGCTTAGAATGCAGCAACGCTCAGCCAGTTGTTTGGATTCCAGCTCGGTGTATTCGTTAAGCGCACGAATAACACGCCATTGCTGTTCGGTCAGGGAGATCTCCTGCAGGATCGGTCGGAAAAAGCTCATGGTGGCTTCGCGGGCTTTCAGAAGCTGCAGCGGGATAGAGTCTTCGAACTTACGCATGGGGACAGGGTAATCCTTAAGATATTATCTGTTCTATTGTCTCGGGATGGACTGCCCTTTTCAAGTCCGGTGCGTGTATTCATCTCTGCATATCGCCAGATAGCTCGCAGATTGGTATACGCAAAACAGCAGCAAGTCACCGTCACATAGATAACAGACCACTAAATGTAAAAGAGGAGTTGTAACTGAAGTGATGATGCAGACCCACGCACTTTATGACCAGATCACCAATGAAGTGCATGCTCGTCCATTCCAAAAAGTACAGGCACCGCTTTATTTGGTGCATATGGCGATTTCCCTGCCCTCTGAGCAGATGGATGACGCTCATCAGGCGGCCTTGCAGCTGGCTTCAGAGTTGGAAATTGGTGAACAGGCTAACGATGACGGCTTCTTTTTCTTAAGCTCAGAAGAGTTCGCACTGCGCTTTGAGCGGCACAATGAGTTTTATAGTTTGACGCTGTATCACTTTGGTGCCGATTCTGAGGATATTTTCCCCCAACGCTGGAAGCCTCTGTTGTGTGACGGCCGTTTGCCCGGAAAAATGCTCGCCGGTGTTGAAATCATCTTTCGTAAGCGCCGTGAAGATCCGCTTGCGTGGTGCAGAAAATACTTTGGTCAGCGTAACTTTGCGGCTGAAGAGTTTGGTGATCGCCAGCTTGCGGCCTCTGAGGTGATGAGCGGTGGCGCTACCGTCTGGACCGATTTTGCCGCGTGCGAAGAGAGTGGGCTGGTACGGGTTCTGGTGGAAGATCGTTCACTGCAGCCTTTTCAGGCGGGTCGACTGTTGCAACGTATCTGCGAAATTGAAACCTATCGACACGTTGCCTTGTTGGCGTTGCCCGCCGCGCATGCCGCGATGCCCCTGATCACCACGTTGGACAAGCAGCTTGCGGATATCACTCACCGTATGACCGCAGACAACAAAGAACAGCCCTCGGAAGTACTGCAAGAGCTGATGACGTTGGCCGCACAGGTGGAAGAACTATCGGCGGACACAGCAAACCGCTTTTCAGCGAGCGAAGCTTATTTCGCCTTGTTAGATACCCGGCTGACGGAGCTGCGACAGGAGCGTATTGAAGGACTGCAGACGATCACCCAGTTTATGGAGCGGCGACTGGAACCGGCACGCAGAACCTGTCACGCAGCAGGACGCCGTATCGAGCAGCTATCGAAACGTATCGCCCGGGTGAGTGAACTGATTCGTTCGCAGGTCGACCTCTCCATCGAACAACAGAACCGTGATCTGCTGGAAGCGCTGAATGGTCGGGCGCGTCGCCAACTTCGGTTACAAGCCAAGCTGGAGAGTTTCACCATTATCGTGGTGACCTACTACGCCTTTGACCTGATTGAACGCACCATCCGCAATACGGTGCCGGGTGAAGAGTTGCTGAATGACGTATTGATGGGCGTTAGCTTCTCGGTACCTTTGATTGCAGGTGTGCTCTGGCTGTATGTGCGCCAGCTGCTCAAAGGCTACGACGAAGACGATTGAGTACCCCGGTCATCTGCGTGGGAGTGCGTTATCGCACTCCCAGCGATTCCATCAGATAGAGTGCTGCCGTACCTGCCAGTAGCATCATTCCTGTGTACGGCAGGTTAGCTTGCAATATCTCACGGGCACTGCTGTGGAAGCGTGCCTGCAAAATAAAGCTCAGCCCGCTGAAGGTACTACCTGACATCGACAGCGCGGTAGCCAGCACATACGACACCGCCATCAGAGTGGGGGTTGTTGTGACATCGGCCAGCAGACCGGCAAAGATCGCCACCAAGGCCAACTGATGAATCCCCAATATCGCTAACACCACAATGGCCCACATCACTGCGGCGGCGACGGTTGCATCTGTACCGGATACCGGCAGGGTAATCAGGCCCACACTAATACAGGCTTTTACACCACCCGCCAGCAAACCTGCACTGAGAAACAGTGAAATTTCAGCGCGCGCGTCAGCCAGTTTTCCGGTGACATGTCTGATCAGTTTTTTCCCTCCGGAAGTGATGCCGCTTTGCAGGGAAATCACGATAAAGGGCACCAATACCGCCAGAGAGGACACCACCGTAATGGTCGGCAGATCCGGATAGATCCACGCGATGATCAGCACGCCGCTGATCAACAGTGCCGGCAGTCGCAGGGTCGACGATTTCAATGGGTAGCCATCATATTGAGTCAGGCTACACGTACAGCGAAAACGTGCCTCAACCAGGGTGAGCACCAATCCCAGCACAGCAAGGCTGATCGAATACGGATAGATCTCATGGATCTCAGCGGCGGGAACCTGCTCCAGCACCAGTGGCAGGATGCTGAGAAACGGTGACCAGAGCACCGCAAGACCAAAACCTCGCGACAGGATCATCCGTGACAGCAGATCGAGCCGATCTTTCCGCTGCACCTGATCACCCACCAGAATGACGGACGAGAAGTTGGCGATAGAAGCCAGCAGATGCATGCCGCCAAGGGTAAGAGAGAAACTACGGAAGCCTCGCAGACGGTCACTGCGCTCCAATCGGGTTGCCAGAACGATGAAGTTGACCGCCGTGAGCAGCATGGCCAGCTTCAGGTGTTCTTCTAATAGCGTTATCAGCGTGACCTGAGATCCTTGTGTCCATGCCCAGATCGCACCGGCCATACCGATGCCTGCAAGTATCAGAATCTGTTTGCGTTGCTTTGGTTTTAGACGGGGCAGTTCAATCAGGACAAACACCCAGGCCAGAACAGTCGCAACATAGGTGGTATCGATCAGGCCATAGGTATGGATCAGGACCAGCCCCCACATACTAAACAGTAAGATGCCAGACAGGCGGGTGTCGGGCCAGCATTCTACGGGACGTTGAGACAAAGAGCGGAATAGAGATAGCATATAAATTAACATGTTAATAAATTATTAGTTGTCATGTTAACAATGTTTGGAGGGGAGGATCAACGCGCTTTGTGAAATGGCGCGCTGAGCATCTGTTCCGGGTAGGGCGCTTATAGGTCGGGAACGAAGGGATAGCTGCGAAAATAATCCAACATGAAATCCACAAACAAGCGTGTCTTCTGCGGCAGGTTATCGCGAGATGGGTAAATTACATACACACCGAGTGGCTCCAATTTAAAATCGGGCAGTAGCTCAACCAGATCACCCTGTTCCAGTTCGGAAATGATATTGCATTCGGGCAGGGCGGTAATCCCGTTATTTGCCATCAGCAGACTGAACAACATCGCGGAATTGTCGGTTAGCATCCGACTGTTAAGTGGCACGCTGTACTCGTGTTCTTCGCGATCGGTCAGGGTAATCAGATTGCGGAACCGGTGGCGGGTCAGGCTGAGCCAGTTCATTTCGCGCAGCTCTTCCGGCGCAAGTGGTGCACGGTGTTTATGCAGGTACTCCGGCGTTGAGACAACCAGTTGTCGCGTCTCAAATAAACGACGAGCGATCAGGGATGAGTCCTGTGGCCAGCCGATCCGAACCGTCACATCAATAGCACCGTCGGCCATACTGGCAACGTCATCCTGTACACACAGATCCATCTTTAAATGAGGATGAAACTCCATAAAGTGGTTTAGCGCAGGCACAAGTACACGCGAGCCAAACAGGTTGCTACAGGCGACACGCAACGTACCGCTGTTTTCGCCGGTCAGATGGTCGGTCAGTTCGTCCAACCGCTCAACGCTTTGCAGTACTTCCTGGCAGCCGTTATAAAAGTGACGGCCGGATTCTGTCAGGCTCACATGACGGGTATCGCGGTTGAGCAGACGTAGCTTAGTTTCGGCTTCCAGGGTACTGATCGCCTGACTGACGGCGCCTTTATTCATGCCCAGCTGATAAGCCGCAGCGCTGAAACTTCCTGCATCAACGACGCGGGTAAAACATCGAATTAAACGGAGCATATTGCTTCGCGATCCACCCATCAGAAACTCCTTGATAATCAAGATCATGTTGGTATACTGCGCGCCTATCTTGAGTTATTCAACTCCTGATGGGGCTTAAATCTAAGCCGTGTTGTGGTGGCCCTGCTGGTCCTCCCGCAACGATAAACCGTGAACCTGGTCAGGCCCGGAAGGGAGCAGCCACAGCGGTGGATTCGTGTGCCGGGATGTGGCTGGTGGGGTCACCCCCAGTTTCCCTCCTTTGTTTTTCATTTTTCATTTTTCATTTTTTCTGAATACTTCCTCGATTATTTATTCGAACGAATTTTCTCTTCGAACGCATGCGTGTGTTGTCATTATTTCGGCTGAAATATTTATTCTGACGCTTTCGCTGGAGCGGAGATCGTACGTTGTTGTAGCTTGCTATTGGCTGAATAAAACGTTCGTCGCCTAAGCCCTCTCCGCAATACCACTTATTTACCGCGTGAGCTTACCCGAGATGTTTTAGAGAGAGCGTTTTGACCGATTCTAGGTCTATGCATCTTCGGCCTCAGCTACTAAGCTAAAAATAATCTAGGACTAAAGAAAAAAGGAGTTAGTGATGTCTACTGAAAGTCATCTTGCACAACTCGGGGTTACGATTGAGCAGGCACGTAACTTCATCATCGCAAACGTTCAAAATCCCTCAGTTATATTTAATGTAGCTAAGCAACATGGCATCACGAACCAAATGCTTGCCGAAATTTACGGTGGAGTTACAGCGGAAACCGTCCAGGCATTTTTTGATACCAAAGGAATTGATAGCAGCGAGTTAGACGTTGCGGATGATAATACCGATTCACCAAGTATCATCGGAACTTGGCATATGACAGAGGATGCAGGTGAAGAAGGGGTTCATGAAGTTACTTTGATTTTCAACACCGACGGTACTTGGAGCATAGATGAGTCTTTAACCAATCCGTTAGATGAAGAGCATAATGGCATCGAGTCGGGCACTTATGTATGGAATCCCGATACTGGGAGCGTGCAATTCAATATTCAAAATGATGAAAATGGATGGTTCGGTTTTTCAGATGACGCGGATGAATCAGGTAGCGCTCTTGGGCATATTACCGTTAGTGAAGATTCGATAGTTGTTGTTGGTATAGGCAACTCGGAAGTAAATTTCGAGCTTACAGGGGCCTAGAAGTCTCGTAGTTTATATAGACTGCGAATGTCTTCGGGGAACAACCCGTTGCTGGCTGGAAATTTATAGAGACAGCTAACAGTCTAGATATGTTGGACCTAGTCCCATAATTCATAGAATTATGAATAATCGAAACCAAACGTCGTTATGACGATGGGACATAGGGGCGCTCCCCAGTTTATCCTCTCTTTTTTCCTAAATTATTTCTGGCTTCTTTTCTGAAATTCTTAGTATTTGAACGCATGTTAGGTTCACATACTTGAATATCTCTGGCTAAAAACCTGTGTTTTGACAATTTAGACCCGAGGGGGGATCGTACGCGGTCATAGCTTGCTACTGGCTGAACGAGCTACTAATCACTTCATTACGCTTGAAGACAACATTCGATTTTTTTGAGAGCAGCGCGGATTGCCTGAGCACAGCATGTTGATTGAGATGAAGCGGATGAACTGTAGAAGGGGTATGTGCCGTTAATTTTGAAGGTATGGAAGGGTAGTCATAAGGTCCGCTGAACTATATTACGGGCCTTATGACTACATTGATTGTTTAGTCAGTTACGGCCATAGCGTGCTGCTTTTCCGTGCTCGACACTTTGAGTGTGCCGCTTTTTTCTGCTGAGGTATCCCTCTTCCGTGGTTTTAGACGCAATGCGCGTTGTTCGATCAGATGCCAGGACGCAATTGATAGAAGCAGTGTGACGACAGTACAGATAAGAATGTAGTTACTGATACCGATATCCGGATACAGGTGCACAATGGTTTGCTGCACGGGAAATGCATAGATGTATATCCCGTATGAATAGTCGCCGGAAGATGTGAGCTTGCTGATCAGTGGAGATGACGCGATCCCGAACCCTATAACAGCGATAGGCAACAGGAAACGCATCATAATGATAAGTTCCGCAGTGAAGCGCTCCATGCAAATGATGACGACAATCGCCAGCGTTACGAGCGTAATTGTAAAATGGCGCTGGAGATTAAAGGCGGCTATGACACTGCCTATCGCAAAGAAGGTTCCATAGAAGCACAGCTGGCGTAGATCGGAACCGTAAAAAACGAACATCTCGGTTCTTTTGCCTGCCCAGAAGTAAGCCAAAGCGCATACGAGGATTGCTAGTGCGACGTAGGCCCATTTGCTGCGAAACACAAACGCGGTTGCTGCAAGTGCTACGTAAGCCATGAATTCAACTGGAAGGCTCCACAGAGAGCCGTTGACGGCATGTGGAATCGTGTTGTGTTCAAAGACCCCGGGCAGGGAATAGATAGGGTATAGAATAATATTGTTCAGATAGAACAACGTATTCGGGTGACTGAAATACTCTGCCGCAGGCAGAGATGAAATGACGGGGCCAAGCACGAATATTGTCAGCAGAATACAAACAATCAGTCCCGGGAAAATGCGTAATGATCTACGCATGAAAAAGCGCAATAGGTGAGGGTCGCTTTCCCAGCTTTTGGTGACCAAAAAACCACTGATGGTAAAAAAGATACACACGCCAAGAGGACCTAAGGGCAAAAAGGACATGAAATGCGGTTCAGGAATGCCGAGGAACTGGAATGAATGTCCAAAGAGGACCAGCCACGCAGCGATCAGCCTGATAAAGTTAAAGTTGTTTTCCATAATTACCCTTGTCTTTGGGGACTTTCGAGCGGTTGGTTGGACGCGATCTGCACTAGACGCAGAGTCTAGGTGGAAGCCTTGCTGGAATGGGCGAAATGATCTCGTTACAAGAGTGCTGTTGTCAACCCGTCGCGGGGGGATAACTAAGTTTTGTCTAGAGTATAAAAGAGGGTGTAGCGGGTGGGGTCACCTTCGGTTCACCCTCTTTTTGTTTTCTGCATGCATCCCTTTAGCGTTCCAATTTCGGGACATGCTCTACATATTCTAAAGAACGCGCCAAGAGTACATTTTTGTCCGACGAATAAATCCATGCTGGTTATATAAAGAACAGCAGTTTGATGGCGCTAATCAGTGGGACAGTTACCATTAGCAGCTTCAGATACTTATGCTTGGAGCGATGCATGATTCCCGCGCCGAGATATGCACCGAGAATGTTGCCAATCATCATAGACAGTCCTAACGTCCACCAGACGTACCCACCGAAGATTAGCATCGTCAGGGCAGTGGTATTGATGACGACCATCATCGGTTTACTGTTGGTGACCGCTTGCTTCAGGTTGTAGCCACGAAAAGCGGTGAAAGCACTGATAACCATCGGACCTGTGCCGGGGCCGAATAGGCCACCATAAAACCCAGCGCTGCTGCCTATCGTTGAGTGGAATAACCAGCTGGGAATTTTAGCGTTCTTTTGATCTTTTTTTACACGTGGAAGCAGTGCCATGTAGAGTGCGATACCGATCATTAAGTAGGGGATAACCTGTTCCAGTTTCCCGGTTGATGACAGGTGTTGCAGAAAGCTCACGCCGAGACAGGTCGTGATCAATGCAAAGATCAGGGCGGGCCAGTTGCTTCGCAGATCAAGAAAGCCAGTGCGAAGATAGTGCAGGGATGACGTTAAAGTTCCAGCGGTATTTTGGAGCTTGTTAATTGCTATGGCATTGATGGGTGGAACGCCCGCCATTAGCAGTACAGGGACCATTAACATACCGCCACCACCGGCAATCGCATTCAGTATGCCGGTAAAGAATGAAGTGATAATTAGAATGATAAAGAGTGTCGTGGATATCTCCATATTGGGTTTCTCATATGAGTTACGTTCGGGG
>JAGSHA010000028.1 GCA_023954795.1 Oceanospirillaceae bacterium
GTGGTGAGCTGTCTGATTTCCGGTCTGATCTACTCGGCGGCGTTTAACCTGTTACCTGTTTTTGCGAAAGAGTACGACATCGTCGATTTCCAACTGTCGCTTTATATGGGGGCGGCGATTCTGGGTGCATTCCTGCTTCAATTCCCGGTGGGATATCTTTCGGATCGTTTCGACCGTCGAACGGTGTTGTTGTGTCTGTTGGCGTTGTCTGCGGCTAGCTGTATCGCGGTGAATGTGATGGCGCTGATGGGGATGACCTGGGCTGTCTTTCTGGCGACAGCGATCACCTGTGGCATCATCGCCTGTACCTATCCGATCAGTATCTCAGAGGCGTTTGATAAGCTGCGTCAGAATGAGATGGTGGCCGCAATGGGCAGTATGATTCTGGCGTTTTCTGTCGGCGGAGTACTCGGACCCTATACCGCTTCGTTGGCGATGCAGTCGTTCGGCAATAACGCGTTGTTCTATTTCTTAGCGGTGATCCAGACGCTTTTAGCGCTGTTTGTGTTGTATCGCATGCAGGTGCGAGAAGCATTGCCGGTGGAAGATCAGGAGAACTTCGTTATGCAGGGGGCGGGTATGTCCGCTGCCGTTGATCTTGATCCACGTACTGAATATGTCGAGTCTGAAACGCCGTTGAGTGCTGAGGCGGAAACCGTGATCAGTGTTGCACTGCATAACCCTGTTGCAGCGGTAAAAATGGCTCAGGCGATTACCTTGAGTGATCCTTCTAAAGGTGTTGAGTTGGCGGGCGTTGTTGCGGAGGTCGAGGGTGTTGATGTCTTTGACCTGTATGAAGTGATGAAACAGGTGATTCCATCTCAGATCCTGAACGTGACCAATGCTATTGTGACGACGCGTCCTGAGCTGGCAACTGAGCTGGTGGCCAAGCTGGCCGGGTGGTATCCCGATCAGGTGGTGAGCATTGCGCAGGAGATTGGTCGCACTTTCCCTGAACGTCGTATGGAGATGGCGCGTGCAGCGGCAGAAGCCGCACCGGAAACGGCGATTGAGGTCGCAGAGTATTATGCTCAGGTGTTTGCGGATGAACGTGAAGCACTGCGTCCGGCAGATAGGGCTGATGATACCAGTGAAGAGGATGCGGTGAACGTCGTGTCTGAGCTCTGGGATGTGGCCCCTGATCAGGCGTTGGATATGGCTGCTACCATGGTAGATGCGGTACCGGAAACAGCCGTATCGGTGGCAGAAGAGTATATGGCCAGCGATCTGATTGAGGCTGCATTGGAAGTCAGTCAAAGCGTTGAAACATCATCGGGCAGTTCTTTAGAGCAGTTGGAAAATGCTTATCAGCAACAGGTAGACCTAGTATCGCGACTTGCTGAGGTGGCGCCTGAACAAGCCGTTGATGTGGCTGTCGCGGTAGTAGAGGCAGAACCGGAAAGTGCATCTGAGGTAGCGGCTGAACTGGCGGGTAGCATCTCTGCATCCGAAGAGGATGTTACCGCGGAAGAAGCGGAGCAGGCCGATGAAGAGCCGGCATATGAAGAGATGGTTGAGCTGGCATCGCGATTGGCAGAAGCGGCGCCAGAGCAGGCTGTTGATGTTGCTGTTGCTGTTGTAGAAGCAGAACCTGAAAGTGCGGCAGCTGTGGCGGCAGAGATCGCCAGTGGCTTTGGTGAATCAGAACAAGATAGCGAAGACACCGTTGTTGCAGATAACGAATCGCATGTTGCTGCGAGTGAGTCAGACGATACGGGTTATGAGTCGTCCGTTGAATTGGTGTCCCGTTTGGTTGAAGTTGCACCGGAGCAGGCGATGGATGTTGCTGTTGCAGTGGTAGAAGCCGATCCTGACAGTGCTGCGGACGTCGCAGCAGAAATGGCGGGTAACATCGCAGAGTCTGAATATGAAACTGCTGCCGAAACTGATACTAGCGTCGAAACAGATCAGGAAATGACCTCCGATACGTTAGACGATGTGTCAGAACATGAAGCGGCGGTTGAGCTGGTTCAACGTTTGTCTGAGGCAGCACCAGACAACGCCATGGATGTTGCTGTGGCGGTTGTTGAAAATATTCCTGAAGCCGCATCGGATGTGGTTGATGCCATTAGTGCAGGGGATGAGGCAAAAGATGAGGAGTGGATGAACTCCGTGGACAATAAACCTGAATCTTGAAGTGGTACATTTTTAGCGGCATCGCCGCGTGCTGAAGCGAAAGTACAACCAGGTCGAACCCATTGGTTAGGACCTCTAAGCTAGGATAGTGGACAGAGGGTAGCGCTTGAATACGGAATACATGAAAGGCTTTTTACTCACCGCATTGGGAGTATTAGTACTGAGCTTTGATGCGTTACTCATTAGGCTTATCAATTCTGAATCTTTTGACCTGCTGTTCTGGCGTGGACTGCTGCTCAGTGTCGCCGTATTTTTCTGGTGTCGCTTTCGTAAGCCAGAGCAAGCGCTCTTCAGTTGGGATGCCGCGTTTATTCGCTCTGCCTTATTGTTCGCGGTGAGTGCAATCTGTTTTGTATGGGCTATTACGCTGACATCTGTGGCAAATGTGCTGGTGATCATCAGTGCGCAGCCACTGTTTGCGGCGGTGATGGCGAGGATCTTTCTTCGCGAAAAATCCTCGCGGGTTACATGGATTGCGATTATCGTGTCTATGCTGGGTATCGGCTGGGTGCTGGCCGGATCGTGGCAGAGTCCGAATCTGACTGGGGATTTGCTCGCACTGCTTTGTGGCTTGTCTTTATCTACCAAGTTTGTGAATGATCGTGCGAATTCAAAACGCAATATGACACCGGCACTGATACTCTCCGGGCTGATTATTGCGGTGATTAGCCTAATCTTTGGCTCGCCGTTTAGCTTGCAAGGTCCCGAGTGGGGTTGGATGTTGCTGCTGTGTCTCGTTATTTTGCCTCTGGCCTTTATTCTTATTACCCTTGGCCCGATGAGAATTCCCGCCGCAGAGGTGGGTATGCTGATGTTACTGGAAACCGCAATGGGGCCGCTATGGACATGGCTTTGGTTGGATGAAGTGCCCAGCTTACAGGCAGTGCAGGGTGGGGCGGTGGTCATTGGGACGCTGTTGGTTCATGGTTTGATTCAGTGGCGTAGGAATCAGCGCAAACGTCAAACGGTGTAGTTGACGGGCGTATCGGCTATGAATACGCTGGTTTTATCTACGGTTATCAAGGACTGACCTGTCTGTTACTGATGGCAATAAGGATGAACGATATTTCTCCCAATGATATAGATCCTATCGACATTCCCGTGGTCGCTGCTAAGCGAATGCGTTGGTTACTGATTCTGGCAACAGCTTTGTTTGTGACCGGGATATGCTTGCCGATGATAACCATCAGCAAGTTCATTGTGGTCAGCAACTCCTTTTCCGTCATATCCGGTGTGCTTGAACTCCTCAGCAATGGCCAAGTGCTGTTATTCGCAGTCGTTGCAGGCTTTAGCATTGTGCTGCCGCTACTGAAAATAGGCGTATTGTTCAAGCTGCTGAGTGCCGGGTCATTCCAAACGCCCAAGATGAAACGTTACCTGCATCTGATGCATGAGTACGGGCGTTGGGCGATGTTAGACGTTATGGTTGTTGCCGTCTTGATCGTGACGGTGAAGCTCGATGCCATTGCCAGTATAGAAGTACATGGGGGGCTTTATGTCTTTGGCGCTTCTGTATTACTGATCATGTTGATTACCAACAAAGTTGTGCGGCTGACAACTCACCAAGGTGAATCGTCCCCTTAAAGGGGTAGGATTTAGTGCTCCATCGACGTATTTTGAGTGGAGAGCCGCAGTCATTCGCTTTTATAATCCCTGTCCTGATAGATGGCGCGAGGAAAGTGTTCATAGTCTCGCGGTATAGTAGCCCCTTATTTTTTAGCTTAGTTAAGCTTTTGGATCGTTTTATGTTTCTTCTCCGATTGATATTAGTCGCTTCTCTGTTTCCGTTATACGCATCGGCCGCATCACTCACAGGTGTCAATGCGGGTGTGACACCTTATGCTTGCACGGATACGGGGGCGCAATATCTGTTGGCGTATGATTCTCATCCGAAACGACAGGGCTGGGGAGCTTTTGGTGGTGGACCGAAGGGAGATGAAACAGCAAGGCAAACCGCGTTGCGTGAGCTGTATGAAGAAACGAACTGTGTGTTTGATGAGGAAACGCTACGAACACTTAAGCTGAAAGGGCCAAGTAAGTCCGGGCGTTTTTACAGCTACGTTGCGGAAGTGCCGTTCTTCCAGCTCACCGATATATCGGCTCCACGCACCTGTCGTGATGTTGAACGGTCACAGTGGATATGGATACCTCATGAATCTTTGATTAAGGGCCTGAACAGTACTGATTCGAGTCCTGTTATCGTTATCCCGGGCCAACAGGAATTTCGGTTTCCGCTTTGGCGTGGTGCGGCAAAATCGTTACGTAATTCGATGGCTGATGGTTTCCTGAGCCTCAGCGATCCGTGTCCAAGATCGGATTTCTGAAAACCCTTCAATCGCCTAACTGAATGCTTCAGGGCCAAGACATATGATCCCCGTGTGCAGCCGTTGTATTACTGAATTTGACTCTCCCCTAAGGGCCGACCTTAACCTCCCTGTCAGAACAGGTGAGGTGTGACTTCCAGATATGTATAGCATCGGTGAATTCTCAAAAATCAGTGGCTTAACGGTCAAAGCGTTACGTCTTTATCACGACAAGCAGATTTTGATTCCCAACTATGTGGATCAGAGCTCAGGTTATCGGTATTACGGAAAAGCCGATATTGATAAAGCTCGCGTGATTATTGCGTTGAAGTCGATGCGGTTTTCGTTGACTGAGATCCAGTCATTAATGGCGAACTGCGCTGATGACGGTGATATTTTGTCATTTTTGCAGTCTCGACAGGCTGCAGTAAAAAAGGAAGTTCAGGCGCTCACCTCCATTTCCAGAGCGATCGACACGATCGTCAGAAAAGAGACAGAGGTGAAGAAGATGAAAGATCAGGATAGTTATCAGGTTGAGATAAAAGTGCTGCCCGAGTTGCAGGTACTCACGACACGCTGGAAAGGGGCTTATCAGGACACGGGTAAAGCGATGTCTCTGTTGTATAAAGCCGCCGGACGCCATGCTGGAGGTACCGCGTTGAATCTTTATTACGACGGTGAATACAAAGAGCAGGATGCGGATATAGAATCCTGTTTGCCGGTCAAGCGAGAGAGAACTGCGAAAAACTGTGAGTTCAAAATATTGCCCGCGGGAGAGTTTGTCACGCTGATTCACAAAGGGGCTTATGAGACCATCGGACGTAGTTATGCGAGGTTATTTGATTATCTGAATGCTCAGGGTTTAAAGACAACGTTGCCAACACGTGAGGTTTACCTGAAAGGCCCGGGACTGCTTTTTAAAGGCAATCCCGAGCGCTATCTGACCGAACTCCAGATTCAGCTTAGCGCTGACTAACCCTGTTACTACTCTCGAGCCTGTTGCGCGGTATCAGGCCGCGACAACAGCGTGCTGGCTGCTACGGCTGAATGCCGTCAATACAGCCTGCAGTGTGGCGGCTGAGGTATCAGCTGCCACGGCCACGGCGAAGTGTTGCTCACCATCAAGCTTAACGCCGACACAAGCACGCGCTTTGGCACCAGTGCCTTTGGATACCGCGAACTCATCAAAGTGGGTGACTTCAAGCTCGCAACCAAACTGATCGGTCAAAGCTGCACAGAGCGCACCGACTGCACCGGAGCAGGTGCCTTGCAGCTTATGACCCGCCACGCGGACTTCTGCCTGAATCTGGTCACCTTCATTGTGCAGGTCATATCCATCCAGCACCCACGCTTCAGCTACCGTTTCAAAGTTATCTTCGTACAGCGCTTTGATCTCAGCAGGTGAGATTTCACGACCGGTCACTTCGGTGGCTTTCTGCACCACTTTACTCAGCTCTGCGTGCATCCATTTTGGCAGTTCGATGCCATAGTCGCGTTCCAGAACCAGCGCTACGCCGCCTTTTCCGCTCTGGCTATTGATACGGACAACTGCATCGTATTCCCGGCCAATATCCAATGGATCGATTGGCAGGTACGCCACGTCCCAGTGCTGGAGCTCATGGGTGTCGTGGTACGCCATTGATTTGCGAATCGCATCCTGATGACTGCCAGAGAAAGCGGTGTATACCAGCTCTCCAGCCCACGGATGACGTGCAGGTACCGGCAGTTCACTGCAATACTCAACAGTCTCGATGATCTCTGAGATGTTGGAGAAATCCAGTTTAGGGTCAACACCTTGAGAGTAAAGGTTCATCCCCATGGTGATGATATCCATATTGCCGGTACGCTCGCCGTTCCCCATCAATGTACCTTCAACACGATCAGCACCGGCCATTACTGCCAGCTCAGCAGCAGCTACCGCGCAGCCACGATCGTTGTGGGTGTGCAGGCTGATACGCACATGTTCACGTTGTTTCAGGTTGCGACAGAAGTATTCGACCTGATCGGCAAAAATGTTCGGCGTAGACATCTCGACGGTTGATGGCAGGTTGATAACCACTTTCTGGCCGTTTTCTGGCTGCCATTCGGCGATCACTTTGTCACAGACATCTACGGCATAATCCATCTCGGTACCGGTGAAACTCTCTGGCGAATACTGGAAACTCCAATCGGTATCCGGGTGCTGTGCTGCGTACTGTTTTAACCACTTTGCGCCTTGCACAGCGATATTGGTGATGCCGTCACGGTCTAAGCCAAACACCTGATCACGCTGAACGGTGGAGGTGGAGTTGTAGACGTGAACAATCGCCTGCTTAATACCTTTCAGAGATTCAAAGGTACGCTGGATCAACTCTTCGCGTGCCTGAACCAATACCTGAATCGTGACATCGTCAGGGATCATCTCCTCATCGATCAACTTGCGCATGAATTCGTAGTCGGGCAATGAGGCCGAAGGGAAACCTACTTCGATCTCTTTAAAGCCCAATTTCACCAGCAACTGGAACAAGCGGGCTTTTTTCTCAACCGACATCGGGTTGATCAGCGCCTGATTGCCATCGCGTAGATCAACACTGCACCAGTCGGGAGCCTGAGTGATCTGCTTGTCCGGCCAAGTGCGGTCTGTCAGACGAAGCGCTGGAAAGGGACTGTATTTACGATGGTCAAACATAAAACTATTCCTGAGTTTAGGTGTTGCTGGGATGTTAAATATATCGGTGGTCTATGCCTTAAAGCCCCGCATTTTGGCAGAGACGGGGCTTCAGGTTTTCTGTGCACTTTTGGCGCTCGGGCGTGGTTCGATAAACCGGGAAAGTGACAGGTGATACCAGCTTGTGGCTGTTAAACCGCCGGTGACCGATAAGCCGCCGGGTATCTGCTTTCCGTGTATTGCTGGTGTTTCTGTCGAAGCAGCCAACGAGAGATAGTTTAGGCAAAGTGCCGCGCAATTAATCCGCTAAATTCAATGAATTAACGCTATTTGCGCAATAAGATTAAAGGTATTAAGATTTTATATCTAATAATATTGCGTAAAGATAAAAAACCATGAAATCTAATGTCGATTTGGACCGTTTTGATATCAAAATATTGCACGAATTGCAGCGTGATGGTGGTGTATCGAACCAAGATTTGGCTGAGAGAGTAGGACTGACCGCTGCGCCTTGTTCGAGGCGGGTCAAACAGCTTGAAGAGAGCGGTGTGATTGGAGAACGGGTGGTCAGGATCAACGAGCGGGCAGTCAACCTCAATCTGATTGCTATCTTGCATATCAGTATGGATAAACATATCCCGGAGCGTTTTGAGGAGTTCGAGCGTGAGATTAGTAACATGCCAGAAGTGATGGAATGTTTGCTGATCACCGGTCACGAGGCGGACTATCAGCTTAAAATTGCTGTACCGGATATGGATAGCTATCACAACGTGTTGCTGGGAACGATTACGCGTATTAAAGGCGTGTCGGGCGTAAAGTCATCATTCGTGATGCGTAAGATCGTCGATAGCTGTGCAGTACCGCTGAAATACATTACCCGCAGGTAATTTGAAGATACCTGGCGAACGGTTGGTGTAGGTCAGGCCTTCACATCCTTGTGTTGGGTCTGTGTTTACAGAGTTAATACGGCACTGAATATCTGCGTATGGGTCACTGGGTAAAACGTGCTTCCCGAACACCCGGACTTTCAAAGAACAGGCTGGACAGTGTGAGCTGATACATATGCATGGCGGTCACCAATGACTGCACATCGTCGATGGTGATTGCGTTGTAAAGGCTGGCGCGTAAGCCTGTGCCGCGGGGGTGTACTTCAATGGCGTTGATACCGCGTCCTTTACAGTACATGGCAAAAGCTTCGTCGCTGATGCTGTTTCCCGTGCTGAAGACCACATTCATGAGCGAGCGATCTGACTCATTCACATGGGTGCGAAACAGACTGGAGTCGTCAATCGCGTCATAGATTAGTTTGGCTTTCTGACGATTGATCTCTTCCATGTTCTTCAAGCCTCCGATCTGTTCTTCAAGCCATTTCAGCATCAGGTTGGTCACGTAGATCGAGAAAAGGGGAGGTGTGTGATAGCTGGAACCCGCTGTGATATGAGACATATAGTCCAGGTAAGCCGGTAAGTTGTTATTGAGAATCGCACGTTTACGTACGGCCACAACAGTGACCCCCGCTAGACCGATATTCTTCTGCGCATGAGCGTAGAGGCAGTTCACATTTTCCAACGGAATTTCACGGCTTAGAAAGTCAGATGAGGCATCCAGTAACAACGGCGTAGGGGAATCGGGAAACTGATGCCACTGAGTACCCATGACAGTGTTGTTGGTACACAGGTGCAGGTAGCGTGCATCGGCGCGACTGTTAAGGGTGTCTATCGATGGAAGTGCTTGGTAATGCTGGTGTTCACCGCTGGCGATGATGCTGACGTTACGCGCACAGTGGCGGGCTTCACTGATCGCTTGTTGTGACCAGTATCCGCTGTCGACGTAATCAACCTTGTCGAACTCTTTTGAAAGATTCATCGGTGCCATGACAAATTGCTGTGAAGCGCCACCTTGCAGTAAGAGCAGATCCCATGCTGCATCCAACTGAAGGGACCTGCGTAACCGTTCAACCGTATCGTCAATCAGATCCCTGGCGAGGATAGTATTATGGCTCAGCTCCATAATGCTTTTGCCGCTGTTGTTGTAGTTGAACATCTCGGTCTGAATCTGTTTTAGTACCGTTGGGGGCAATGGGCCCTGGCCGTCGGAATAGCTGCGAGTAGGGGGCATGGCGAATTCCTTTTTTATTCTTATGACTTCACGCTGATGGTTCTGAACGAATGCAACGTAGATCGTGTGTAGAGTTTGATTTACAGACTAAAAACTAAATGTGAGGTAAATGTGAGGTTGCTCAAGTCAGGCTATTTCTGGCGGGAGTCAGGCGGTATATTGGCCTTCGTTGAAACGGAAATAAGGTAGATGCAGTCGATGAAACAGGGTGTGTTGCTGCGGCAGTTTTTTGTTTGGATCTTATTGGCGAACCTGCTGAGTATTGGCTTTATGACTGTTGTGGGTAAACATGCACTTGATCGCAGTGCGCGTGAGACAGTAGGTGACAGTCAGGTTGATAGGCTGGCATCTCTTGCGCGGGTGCTGGCGCGCCATTATGTGTACGCTGACAGTTGGCAACCTGTCATCGATAATCGTCGCCTTTGGCGGACTCTGGCTTCGCCATTAGCGCTACTTCCGAACCCCGATGGCAGCTTGCCCGATGACCGTGATATGCGTCGCAATCACAGCTACCTCCATCCTATGCTCACATCTGAAAGTTATGGTGGCCGCCCGTCACTGATTGAAAGAGACCGGGTTGTTGATCCGTCACCGGATGCTGTGCGTCAGAATATTTTGCCGCCTCCGCGTCGGCGTTTACCTTCACTGGATGAGTTAGCGGGTTCGTTATTGCTCTACGATACCGAAGGTAACTTACTACGCGGAAATCCCAAGCATGAACGTATCACCTCGGTGGAAGTGCCAATTCGGGTGAGGGGTGAAATCGTGGGGGTTTTGAAGCGTCCGCGTCCGCTCAGAGAGATCCAGAAGATCAAGTTCAGTGTTTGGAATAGCGCGACTGAAACACTGGCCTGGGGAATCTTTATCACGGTTATGTTCTCGCTGATGTTTGCCTATATAGTGAGCAAAAACCTAACGCGGCCCTTAATACAAATATCGTCGGCGTTACGTAAACTGGCATCTGGTGATTTTACCGCGCGGGTCCCTGCCTTAAAAAACATGGCCTATAAACCGGTCAGTGATGATGTGAATTTTCTGGGTCATGCATTGGGTGAAAGTAAGGAAACCCGTCAACGCTGGATCAGTGATATATCGCATGAGCTGCGCACACCCGTGAGTATATTGAACGCTGAGATAGAATCCGCAGAAGCGGGAATTCAAGGATCATCGGAAGATATGCTGGAATCGATGCGTGAAGAAATTACCCAGCTCAATACCTTAATCAACGATCTGAAAACCTTGAGCCACTCGGATTTAGGTGGTCTTAATTTTGAGCGTAAAGAGATCAATGTGAGTCGTTGGCTTCATCAGTACGCCGGCAAAGTACAGAATGCGGCTGAAAAGCATAATCTGCAGCTTGAGAGTGCCTGTTCTGAATTTTCACAGAATGTGACCTTGTTTGCAGACGAAAATCGTTTGCGTCAGGTGTTTGACAACTTGCTACAAAACTCGCTGCGCTATACCGATGCGGGTGGAAAAATTAGGTTAAGTGTCCGCAATATTGACCGTTCCCTCAGTATCGTGTGGGAGGACTCAGAACCTGCTGTACCACAAGCATCATTGCCGAAACTGTTTGATCGTTTGTATCGCGTAGAACAGTCCCGGAGCCGGGCGACTGGAGGCTCCGGATTAGGTTTGTCGATCTGCAAGAGTATTATCGATGCTCAGGAAGGTACAATAGTTGCGCGCCATTCCGATTTGGGGGGGCTGGCGATTGAGATCAGGCTCCCGCTTGATCAGGTGAAATAGAACGGAACATGACGTATGACGGATAATACGCCCACGATATTGATCGCAGAGGATGAACACAAACTGGCTCGACTGCTGACCAACTACCTGCATGCTAAAGGTTACCAGTGTCACCACGTTGATCGCGGTGATCTCGTGGAACCGTGGTTGAAAGACAATCATGCAGATCTGTTGCTGCTGGACATTATGATGCCAGGTAAAGAGGGGTTTGAAGTGTGCCGGGATCTGCGCAACACTTCCTCGATTCCCATCATCATCCTGACAGCGCGAGTACAGCAGGCTGATGAGTTACAGGGGCTTGATCTTGGTGCGGATGATTACATCTGCAAACCATTTGAAATGGCCAGTGTAGTGGCGCGTATTCGCGCCACCTTACGCCGTAGCCAGCAATTAACGGTACCTCAGGCGGAGCAGGAGTTTATCGAACTGGTGAGTGACTCTGCGACGCTTAGAATCAATAATCACGAGATTCAACTGACCGCCTCTGAGTTTCGCTTGTTGGATGTATTGCATAAAAACAAAGGGCGTATCTTTAGCCGTGATCAGCTGTTGGATCGAATCCATGATGATCACCGGGTCGTTTCTGATCGTACCATCGACACGTTAGTTAAATCTGTCCGCAAAAAAATCAACGCTGTCTACTCTGAACAGGTATTGATCCATTCGGTTTATGCGATGGGTTATAAATTTGATTTCTAAAGTGGCTGTATGTCTGAAGGGGGCAGAGCAGGTCTTTATAGAGTGATTAGACGATTACTTGGAGCCAGTTTCCCATTAGATATACTTTCTGGCAGTAGTAAAGAATATAAAACCGATGCACTCTGGATTGATAACGGTGCATTCAGTTACATTACGGCCTTCAAATACAATAGATTGAGTCTATTGCTGCCTGTTTTTCTGGCGCTACTATCGATATCGAAACCTGAATTTTGGACCGCAACACAAAATGAGATCCGTCATCTACCTGTTGGGTGCGCTTGCATCACTTTCTACTGCTGAAGCAGCGTACGAGCGCGACCCGGACTGTACCAGTAATGTTTATCTCGTAGAGAAAAGAGAGCACAAAGCCGACACGTGGAAACGCTTTGAAGAAACGCCGGACAGTGTTCCGGCGGTTATGGCGCAGATCTTTAAGGAAATTGGCACGGTTCCGATTGATGCTTCTGATGCGTATATCAGCAGTTTCTTTACCGCCGCGCCAGAGATTCAGGCCCCGGACGAGAAGAAAAAAACCTTCATCTGGCATCAGCGTGCCGGTAAAAACGAAGTGCACCTGAACCTGACAAAGGAGAACGGGTGTATTAAGCAGTTTGTTCTGTCCTACCGTAATCCAACATCTAAACGCAGTAAGGTTATCGAAAGCCTCATTCAGAACAACCTTATTCCTGAGCCGGGGTTAGCGGCTTTCGCAAAGGACGATGAGCGTATTTGTCAGCTTCAGCAGATTCAACATCAGCGCATCACCTATAGCGTCAATGGCAGTCCGCGTTATGTGACAGAAGAAAAGCTGCCTGCATTTGCGGCTTTCACATTGCGAAGCTTTTTACATACCAGTCTGCATGGCGCACAGAGGACGTTATACGAGTTAGGCGCTCCCGACAGGGTGAGGCGTAAATTGGTGTGGAATGTCAAAGATGGTCATGGAAAGCCCTATGTCATTGAAGTCGCTCAACATCAGTCTTGTGACAAAACGATGAGCATCAATTGGAAAAACACGTATGGTGTTAAGTATCGTTTAGAGCGAGAGAATACCTTCATAGACCCAGAGTCCTAATGAACTAAACGATTCCATAAGGTCGGGGTTAAGCGAGTAAGTTGTTTTAAGTCCGACCATCTAATTGTTTCGTTGCTGTCTTCTCCCCGTTTTTCACCTCCAAATTCCCTTAAAAATCAGACTCCCGACAATGTGTTGTTGTTTTCTTCATGGAAAGTTGGTCTGTAGCCCCTTCTATCAACTATGTTTAAATCACATATTTTTTATCTTGGCATTTAGGTTGCTGAGGACGCTCGGTTGGGGTGGGTGTTTCTGTAGCTTGAGGTGCGAGCAGGATTGCCGGTTTAAGTTGCAATCAATGGATGAGATTGTCTATGGAGTATTCCGACCAGTTTTTAAGAGCCGTTCTGGATAGTGTGGATGTCGGTGTTGCGGTCATTGACTGTGACGGGAAGATTGTTTTCGTCAACGATCGATGGATTACTTTTGGTCAACGGAATGGTGTGCCGGATACAATGCAATGGCTAGGTGTTAACTATCTTGCCGTTTGCGAAGAAGCCGCTGAAACGGGGGACTGTCTGGCATTGGAGGCAGTGCAGGGCATACACCAAATACTTAATGCTGAGCTGCACTCTTTTTCCTTAGAATACCCTTGTCATAGTGACGCAGAAAAACGCTGGTTTATGATGCGTGTGTCCTGTTTCGTGACTGATGGAAAACGCCTTTGTGTTTTGTCCCACCAGAACATCACAGAACGTAAGCTTGCTGAAGAGAAGGTTCTGAGCCTATCCCGGCAGGATGGGCTAACCGGTTTGTATAACCGGCGATACTTTGACGAATTTTATCAGCAAGAGTGGAATCGTTGTTTACGCCAATCCTTACCCATTACGCTGGTGTTGTTTGATATCGACCACTTTAAATCAGTGAATGACATCTACGGACACCAAGTGGGTGACCAACACCTTCGGTCAGTTGCACAGTGTGCAAATACTTTTGCCAAAAGGCCGGGTGACATTTGTGCCCGTTACGGAGGGGAGGAGTTTGTCTTGGTGTTGGGAAATACCAGGGGGGAAGAGGCCGCCATGCTTGCTACGAGGCTGGTTTCAGAGATAGAGGCTCTGGATATTCCCAATGAAATGTCTCCAGCGAGTCCGGTCTTAACCATCAGTGCAGGAGTGGTGACCAGAGTGCCTGACAAATCAATGCACAAAGAAAGCCTGATAGAAGAGGCGGACAGGTTGCTATATCGGGCTAAGAAAAAAGGCCGTAATCAGCTCTGCGCCGCCAACATTAGATCAGTTCAGCCGAAGGCCGAAGAGAGTATTATTTAAAGTCCAATAGCTCTACATCAAAGATGAGCGTTGAACCAGGCGTGATTACACCAGCAGATCCATTGCCGTAAGCCAGTTCGCTAGGGATAAACAGTCGGGTTTTCTCGCCCACAACCATCAACTGTAAGCCTTCGGTCCAACCCTTAATGACCTGATTCAGACCAAACTCAATCGGCTCACCACGTTCAACTGAGCTATCAAATACAGTGCCATCAATCAGCGTGCCGTGGTAATGCACTTTAACCTTTGAGGATGCGACAGGGTGTTCGCTGCCGCTGCCTTCCTGAAGTACCTTGTATTGCAACCCAGATGCAGTGGTTTTCACCTCTGGATCATTTTTATTATCCGCTAGAAATTTCTCTCCGCTTGCTTTGTTTTCCGCAGAATGACGTTTGTTCGTCTGACTGGTTTTGTACACAAAAAACACGATCACGATAAGCAGGAGGGGAAGAATAATCTCTAACATAACAGCGCCTTAGGTTAAATGAAGGAAGAATCTAATAATGCGCGCAGGTGGGTTTCCTTGCAATGCCAGATATCACTTTAGCGTTGATTTACGTCGCTGATTATCGACTACAGTTGTGTCTGGTTTTACTTTATTTAGTAAATATTCAAAAAAGATGCAATCGAATCAAATCTTCAAACGTCTCCTTAATTGAGTGGCCTGAATCCACTTCAAAAAAATAATGCTTCGAGGAGAAACCCAACAATGAACAGCAAAACTTTGATTACTGCGACGATCATCAGCCTGAGTGCCGTTGCCACTTCTGCATATGCTGTGCCTGATGCGCCTAAAAACTGGGAAAAATGTGCGGGTATCGCAAAAGCCGGTATGAATGATTGTGGTGCGCTGGACGGTTCCCACGGTTGTGCAAGTCAGGCTAAAGGCGACAACCTGGAGAATGAGTGGGTATACGTACCTGAAGGCACCTGTAAGAAAATTACGGGTGGTGTTGTTGCCAAAATTAAGCCTGCTAAATAATCAGGCGGCAACAATATGACCGATAGAGGTTGTAGTGGCGCAGGCTTGGGCCTGCGTTCACCCCATCTTCGCGAAGTGCTGAGGGACACGCCGGATGTGCCTTGGTTTGAGGTGCATATTTGCAACTATCTGGGCGGGGGATTAAGCCGAGCCTTGCTCCATCAGATCAACGAACGGTATCCGTTGAGTTTTCATGGTGTCAATTTGAGTCTGGCCGGGGTTGAACCGCTGGATGCGGAATACCTGAAGCGCCTTAGAATCGCAATTGATGAATTTAATCCTGCGCTGGTCTCTGAACACGCGTGTTTTACGACTCACGCGGGGCAGTATTTCCATGACTTGATGCCTGTACCTTTTACCGACGAGGCTGTTCGGCATCTGGCCGGGCGGGTACGTGAGGTTCAAGACCGTTTGGGTCGACAAATTCTGATCGAAAATTTATCGCGTTATTACAGTTACGATGAAAGTAACCTCAGCGAAGGTCAGTTTATGGCCGCGGTGTGTGAAGAAGCGGACTGTGGGTTGCTGTTGGACCTGAACAATGCCTACGTCAACCAGTGTAATCTGGGTGAGGACATGACGCGCTTTATCTCTGAACTGCCGTTAGAGCGGGTTGGAGAGATCCATCTGGCCGGGTTTACCGAACAGGATGGAATGCTGATTGATACTCACGGTGCACCTGTATGTGATGCGGTGTGGCAATCCTATGTTGATTTCTGTGAACTGAGAGCCGATGTTCCCTGTCTGATTGAATGGGATGCCAATCTGCCGGCGTTTGAGGTGTTGCTTGAACAGCGAGAGATGGCACAAAACATTCAGGATAAGGCTCAGACCGCGGGAGCAGAGCGCGCGTGAGTGAAGCAGATAAACCATCAAGCCGCAGGGGCTATAGCGAATCCTTAACCACGTTTGCCGATGCTGTATTGGAAGGTCAGTCCAACGTATCCGCGTATACCAACAATTACATGGGTGTGCATGCTTTAGCCCTACATAATATTTTTCTGTGTGTACGGACACAGCTGGGTGAAACGCCGTTTGCGGCGCTGTCTAATGTCTATGTGCAGCACTTTCCGGCAAGCCAGTGGGACATCAATCGCTACGGCGAACAGTTCTCCGAGTTATTGGCGGCTCAGGTGCATGGGGCTAAGGCCGATGCATTTGACTGGCCTGCGCTGGCGGCGTTGGCTGCGGTTGAGTATGCGATTACTGCTCAATACTATGCGGATGATGATGTGGTACACGGAGGTGAGCCTATTTTGGTCGACGCGGCGTCTGAGCTAAGTTTGGACTGTCATTGGGTGCATCAACTTGCCGAATTACATCCCTACGCGGATATTTCGGCGCGGATCTCTTTTGAATCGCCGGTTGCTATCTGGCGTGACGGGTTACGCATCAAAGTGATGCCTTCTCAACAGGTGTTTAATGCAGATGGGGGCTGATATATGAGCGATAAGATGCTCGATGAAACCCAACTGCAGACCCTATATCAATACGCTATGGTACTAAGCCGACATCGGGACGATGCCTATGATCTCCTGCAGTCGGCTGTGGAATCTTATCTGATCAAGGTGAAGCGTGGGACGCAGGTGATAGAATGTCCCGTCGCCTATGTACGGACGTTGATCCGTAATCGTTACATAGACCATTACCGCTATCGGCAGCGCTGGCAAAGTGAATCTTTTGAAGAATTGGCCCTGTACGATATTTCTCCGGTTGACCTGGAGCAGGTGGTGATTGATTCCAATGAATTACAAGGTCTATGGACGCAGCTCAGTGTAGAGGATCGTGATATTTTGTATCACTGGGCCGTGCTTGGATACAGCACAGATGAAGCCTGTGCCTTATTAGATATGCCGCGAGGCACTTTTTTATCGCGCATCCACCGACTGCGAAAACGCTGTCAGGCGATGAGCAATTCGTTATCTCGATCACAGGAGTAGGGTATGAAGCAGGATGACACTGTCCATGCGCAACTGCCCCTGAAGGACGCAATCCGTAATCAGGCTGAGTCTGAGCAGTTGAGCTTTGGTCAAATGGATGA
>JAGSHA010000427.1 GCA_023954795.1 Oceanospirillaceae bacterium
GTCGACCTACGCATTGGGTGATATTCAAGGCTGTTTCGATCAACTACTGCAGCTCTTAGAACGCATTGAATTCAATAAAAACGATTGTCTTTGGATTGCCGGCGATCTGGTTAATCGCGGACCTAAGTCGTTAGAAACGTTGCGTTTTCTAAAATCACTAGGCAGTCAGGTTCGGATCGTACTGGGCAATCATGACCTGCACCTTCTGGCCGTTCATTATGGTAAAACCCATCAGCGTCGCAGCGATACACTGCAACCGATTCTTGACGCGCCTGATCGAGAAGAGTTGATGGACTGGCTGCGACAGCAGCCCCTGCTGATTGTTGACGAGACACTTGGCTATGCGATGGCCCACGCAGGTATTCCACCCGACTGGTCCCTGAAAAACGCACGTAAACGTTCAGCAGAAGTTGAAGCGGTTTTGAAAAGCGATAGGGCTGCAGACTATTTTGAACACATGTACGGCAACAAACCTGATCGCTGGGATTCAAGCCTGGACGGCTGGGACCGTCTTCGTGTGATTACAAACTATCTGACCCGGATGCGTTTTTGCGACAAACAAGGCACACTGGAACTAAAAACCAAGGGTAGCCTGGACACGCAACCCAAAGGTTACAAGCCTTGGTTTATGCATCCACGCAAAGCGGACAACCTGCCAATCCTGTTTGGTCACTGGGCCGCATTGGAGGGGAGTGCAGATGATGAAAACGTCTTTGCGCTGGATACAGGTTGCGTCTGGGGAAACCAGCTTACCGCATTGCGCTTAGAAGATCGTGCACGCTTCAGTTGCGACTGCTCAGCATTGCGTAAGATTGAGCTTTAAGACACTGAAGTACTACGTTTAAGAAGGTATATCACTATGGATCAATACAGCTGCATCTCAACCGAGCAGGCACTTGAACTGCTTCAGAAAGACGCCACAGTAGCTGACATTCGCGATCAACAAAGTTTCGTAGCTGGGCACATGCCGAATGCGGTCAACGTGAACAACGATAACCTGCATCAGTTTGTGCAGGACGCAGATATGGATAAACCGCTCCTCGTTTGCTGTTATCACGGTATTAGCAGCCAGTCCGCAGCACAATTTCTGGTTCAACAAGGTTTTGATGAGGTATATAGCGTCAACGGGGGCTTTGAAGCCTGGCGCGTAGATTTTCCTGATCAGTGTGAAAAGTAACATGCAGATCTACCTTGTTGGCGGCGCAGTACGTGATCAGTTGCTCAACTATCCTGTCTACGATAAAGACTGGCTCGTCGTGGGTGCGACAGTGGATGAGATGCTGTCCAAGGGCTACCAGCCTGTGGGTAAAGACTTCCCGGTTTTCATCCATCCTAAAACAGGCGAAGAGTACGCCTTAGCCCGGACTGAGCGAAAATCCGGAAAAGGATATACCGGGTTTGAATACTTTGCGGCTCCCGACGTAACACTGGAAGAAGATCTAATCCGCCGTGATCTAACGATCAATGCGATCGCCCAGAGCAAAGACGGTGAGCTGATCGACCCGTATAACGGCCAACAGGACATTCAAAACCGAACCCTGCGCCACGTCTCCCCTGCATTTGCCGAAGACCCTTTGAGAGTTCTTCGAGTCGCACGTTTTTATGCACGATACGCTCATCTTGGATTCGAAATCGCAGAAGAAACGCTGGCATTAATGATTCAGTTATCCACAAGCGATGAACTGATCCACCTCACGCCAGAACGCGTATGGAAAGAGACAGAACGTGCTTTGGCTGAACGTACTCCCTACGCGTATATCAAACTGCTTCAACAATGCCATGCGCTGAACGTTTTGTTTCCAGAATGGAGCGCACTATTTAACGATAACGCCACACAGACTACCGAAACAGTGATAAACCGCTGTACCGAGTTTAGTGCGTGTACCGGACAAAACATTTTTAGCTGTTTAATGACTCTGTCCACCCAACACCTGGACTTGGCTCAAGCTAAGGATGTTATACATCAGTTTTGCTCCCGGCTTAAAACCCCCAATATCTGGCAGGAACAGGCACAACAGGTCAGAGCGTGGCATCAGGATATTGCGGCATTTGATGAACTGGATGGCGCTACGCGGTTAAGATTAATTCAAGCCTTAGATCTCCTGCGTCGACCACAACGATTGGAAGCGGTTCTGGTCAGTTGCAAAGCGTTGCATGAGATAAATACACAGCTGTCAGCGCGAATAAACGAACTACTGGATCAACTCAACACCCTGCAACCGAAAGAACTGATGGCAGAAGGTTTTAAAGGAAAAGCGCTTGGCGATGAGCTTAACCGGCGTCGACAGCATATTTGTGACTCTTTTTAACAGGACATATCCATGCCAGCCTCATCACCTATTGCCTTAGTGACCGGTGGCGCCCGACGCATCGGCGCGGAGATTGCCCGAACCCTTCATCGTCATGGTTTTAAGGTGATTATCCACTATCGCCATTCACAAGATGATGCGGCCCGACTACTCGAAGATCTCAACCAGCAACGCAGCGATTCGGCCTACGCCATACAAGCCGACTTAACGGATATGGATGCGGTCACACACCTCGCAACCCATATCAGCGAAAAATTTGGCGACATTGACCTCCTGATCAATAACGCTTCCAGCTTCTATCCAACATCACTACCGGAAAGCACCCAGCATCAGTGGGATGACTTGATCAACAGCAACGTACGTGCGGCTTACTTTCTGACATCGCTGCTCAGCAAAGGACTTAAGAACAATCACGGGGCCGTGATCAACCTTGTAGATATTCATGCACAACGAGGTTTGCCCGCGTATCCAATCTACTCAATCGCTAAAGCGGGTGTTGAAATGATGGTGCGGACGCTTGCAAAAGATATGGCGCCCGAAGTGCGAATTAACGGAGTATCTCCCGGTCCCATTCTCTGGCCGGAAGCGGAAGCCGCACTAGCAGATACAGCGAAGCAAGAGATCCTGAAGAAGACGCCACTGGCGCGCAGCGGTACGCCAGAAGATATCGCCGACGCGGTCTACTTTCTTGCGTCAGCACCGTTTATTACAGGACAGGTATTAGCAGTGGATGGTGGGCGCTCACTCTACAGCTAAGCGCGAGTAGAATCGTGAGGGACTCGCTCGTAGTATCAGATCGCTTTCGAAATTTGTTTTCCTGCCCACTCGAAATCAACACTCCACAACTGCTGATCACGATCATA
>JAGSHA010000375.1 GCA_023954795.1 Oceanospirillaceae bacterium
AATGATCGGTCCGCAGACCCAGTCCAAATCCCAGAAAATGTTGCGACATAAAAGAAACCCTTCAATAACTGTTTATCCGTGACTTACCCACTGCAACTATATAGTTATAGTCAGTAAAAATAGTAAGCACACGTAACTTCGAACAATGCTTCCCTGCGATCCGGCACAGAGTTCGGTATTCAATAGATGCGAACATCCAACAGGGGTGAATCCATCAGATGTCCGCATCAACCTGATAACGTCAGGTCATCGACGAAATCTTACGATTTACCGCCGATATCGCCACAGGCTTTAGCGCCCATTTTGACAAAACCAGTACCTTTACAAGATGCCTGGCCTGCACAAGAGTTGTCAGCACCTGAACAATCGTTATGGCCTTTACACACGTTCACGCCAGTACACTGAACCAGCTCTGCTTTTGCTACTTCGCCACGCCAGTCATCCTGAACTTTACCGCCAACATCACCGCACGCCTTAGAAGGCATCACGACAAAACCAGAACCTTTGCAGGAACCCTGACCGGCACAAGCGTTGCTCGCACCACCGCAGTCATTGTGACCTTTACAGACGTTTACACCGGCACAATGCACCAGATCAGTCGTATTGGCCGCAGCCGCTGTTGTGTTGGTATTGGCTGTAGCCGAACAACCGGCAATAGCAGCCGCTGCAAACGCAACGGCCAGTCCGCTCATTACATTTTTAGTATTTTTATTCATCTAGTTTCTCCCTAGGGTTTTGAGTATTCACTCAAGGCGGAGCGTAATAATTGAATGCACGTTCGTGCAGGGGCAAGGTAGCCGCTTTACCTGAAACTAAGCTGAAAGAAATTCTTCTAAAGCACGCTGCGTATTACAACGAATCAATACATACCCCTAGGGCAGCATGGCGCAGATGATCAAAATTCACCCAACATTTGATGAAAAAATATCAGTTATGGGGGTAAATCGCGTTGGATACGGATATATAAGATGAAAAAGACAGACTGAATATTGTGGCAAAAATAATTTATATTTTTTGTGTAGGTTGGGTTGAGCAACGCGATACCCAACATGGGATCGGGCTGCGATTGGGGGGGTTGTTGGGAATCGCTGCGCTCGTCCCAACCTACGGGGATTTATCGAGATCGGTGTGTGGATTGGGTCAAACAACGCGATATCCAACATGGGACCGAGCTACGATTGAGGATTTGTTGGGAATCGCTGCGCTCGTCCCAACCTACGGGATTCATTGAGATAGAAGTGTGTAGGTTGGGTCGAGCAACGCGATACCCAACATCTACTCCGAGTATCACGTTTACAGATCTAAACCTTATTCAAATTCCATCGCTTCAAAGATGCGGCCGGCATTTTTCGCTGATAGCTCCTTGAATGTATCCAGATGCGCATAGGGGCTCTGGTCAATCTTATACGCATCTTCCAAGGTTCCGCCCTCATCCAGCAATACTGCTACTTTCGCGCGTACGTATTCCAGATAACCGCGGGTCCACTGATCAACCGTCGCGAAGTCGGTCGCTTCACCGTGGCCCGGTACGATGACTTTATCTTTCGCAAACGGGGCGAAGCTCTCATGCCATGTTTCCAACCACGCCGCTGTATCGGTATCCGGGAACACCGGCAACATGCGCTGCTGGAACGCCATGTCACCGGCAAGGATAACGTTACGCTCAGGAATATAAACGGAGATATCCCCAACCGAGTGAGCCGGTCCAAAGCGGATCAGCTTCGCGGTAATACCGCCCAGATCCAGCTCCATCTCTTCATCAAATGTCTCGTCAATTTCAACCAGCTCTGTGCCCTTCGCCTGTTCCTTCAGGATACCTTGTAGCGTTTCCAGACCACTCAGGCCTTTTTCCTCGACCTCTTCCAACGCTTCAGCATGGGCGATGATGGTCGCGCCCTGCTCTTTCCAATAACCGTTGCCCAACACCGCATGCGACTGACCGTTTTCATCCACCACATAGATAACAGGTTTATCGGTGATCTTCTTAATCTCTTCATGCAGCGCTTTCGCCAACAGGTATGCCGCTCCACCGTTGACGACCAACACGCCCTTTTCACCGATCACAAAAGAGAGGTTATTGTTGTGGCCACCGTTTTCGTAACTGTAATACTGAGTCGCACCAATGGAGCTCCACACATCCTCAGCGATTTTCACTGGCTTAGAATACAACTGAGACTCAGGGTACTTATCCGCCGGTGACGCCGCCATGACAGGCATAGAAAGTAGCGCCGTTGTCGCTGCAGCCAACAACACACCGCGTGCACCGCGTTTGAGATTAAACATAGAGATCCGTCCTTTAGCTTTTCTTATATCGGCTTTATATGCATTTATTATATAAGCTAAAAACAATATCATATAAATAGACCATTGGGTGACTATGGTCGCACCCTGCATCCCTTGTCATCATCCGCCATTCGCTGCACACTGCTTGCCGCAAAACGGCACCCGCCGCAGACCCGATTTATCCGAACAAGGGACATTACGCATGGCGAATGAGAAGCCTCTTTTTACCTGGGACAATGACTATTTTGAGCAACGCCATTCACTGAACAACAAGATTCAGCTGGGTTTAATTGGTCTGGCTGTTGGTCTGATGCTGATGGACCTGACAAAGATCTATACGCTCCTGCCATTGGCAGGCATTCTGTTCTGGGTCAGTTTTCAGCAGCGTAATCTGGATGCTCTTCGCGAAGAGTTCGAAGATGCGACAATCACCCTGTCACCGCGCTCCATGCTACTAACCAAACCGATGGAAGAGAGCGAAGAGCGTATTCAATTTCGGGATATAGATGCGCTGAATAAAAAAGAGAAAGGCAAACACACCACGATCATTCTCACGCTCAAGGACGAACGAGAACTTGAGTTGGCAGGCTTTATCAACGCCAACGAGTGCTATCAGTTACTGCATGAAGGGCTTAACCCAACCGACGATGCGGGCTGAGCAGATCAGACAAGCTACAAAAAGAAAGGGAAGGTTTTCAGGCCTTCCCTTTTTTATGGTCTAGATAGCGTGATGAGCTCCGTCACTCTGACAGGAGGTGTTTCGGATCAAAGCCCATAATCAACGATCCCCAGTGTTTACCATTGACGTACAGTGGAATGGATAGGTCGTTCAGCACTTCACCGGTATCACGAATAAAGGTCTGTAACAGAAACGGTGAGGTATGACTCGCCCGACGTTGCTCTGCACGGCTTCCCGCATAAATACGACGGTTACGGCTCTTTAGGTTATCCACATCAAAATTACCCGTGATCGGATCGGAAACCTTGATGTGATGCGCCGGCGCATAGCCATTCAGGTCAACCGCAATCGCGTAGATAAACTCTGAACGCTCTGTAATAAATCGATCGAACACGGGCTGCAAGCGCGACTGATACGCATCGACATAGGATGTATCAAACTTTTCAGGTAACTGACCGTCATTGGTGCGACGATAATTTGTATCAAACAAATTGCTTCCCTGACGCATCATCTCTTCCAGAATATCCTGAGTCTCTTGCGCCCAGCCTCGCCCTGCCTGAATCATGCCTTCAAAGCCGCCGTAGCCGATGATAAAGCGTGACAGCAACTCCTGCGTTTCTTCAGTCGCGGTTTCAAGGTCACCGGAGTGACTCTTCGATACCTCGATCTCGTCCTTGATCTCTTCTGAAATTTTAGTGATCTCAGAGACATGCTCGTGGGTATTGCGGTTGGTGTACGCCAACTCATCAATCGCTGCACTGATACTGCTGAG
>JAGSHA010000422.1 GCA_023954795.1 Oceanospirillaceae bacterium
TCCGCAAGCCAGCGAGCAAGACCTGGCCGCTGCCTCATTCGGTCTGGTATCGCTCTATTTTAATCTGGACTCACTGTCTCCATTGGCGATGACTGATATCTATCGTGCACCTGCACGCCAGGCCGCTGAGCAGCTTGTTCGGTCACTGAAATCCTCTCAAGAGGCGATCGAATGATGAGCTGGACCGCAATACTCGGAATCGCTCTATTACTCTGGGTGACATACGACCTGTTCTCTGGGAAAACCTGGTTACACCGAGAGTTCCACCGTAGCGAAGAGCCCTTTTCTTACTGGAGCACGCTTCTGCTCTGGCTGCTCGTCGCACTGTCCTGCTTTTATTGGGAGACCTGAAAACATGGCATTACCAAGACGTAATATAGGCCTGCGTATTCTCTATAGCATCTCAATGCTGGGCATGTTTGGCTTCCTTTTTTGGCAGTCGCTACCGCTTGATGCGAACGGCAACCCACTACTCGCCAGTGAGAAACCCTCGGTGGTACGCCCAGCAACCGCAACAACACCCGAGCAACGTTACCAAACCGTAAAGCACGACACCCGAAAGGTGGGCGGCATCACCATCACACTGGATCTCAGAGAGAACCTGAATAGTCAGATCGATCAACACTGGCTGGACTTTGCCCATTCACCTCTGGCTGCTGATCTGCCTCTACACAATCAACAGGTGTATGCGGTGTATCACAACTACGATGAGCAACGTGCAACCGTGCAGTTAACTTTAGGATTTGTTCATACAAGGGATCAGCAATACAGCTCTGTGGTCACGTTAGCGGCGGGACGCTATCTCAAGCTGCAACGCACAAGCGTACTCGAAGGGTGGCAGCAGGCTGAAACGTTGCCCGGAGTCCTGCGTTTCCAGGCGGATTACGAAATATATCAACTTGACCCTGACTTCCAACCGGAAAGCCAGATCACATTTCTAGCCCTGAAATAAGCGGAGAACATTGATGAGTAACGCTAACTGGCTTGAATATATCGAATTCATGTCGTTCAACATATACGACTGGGTCTTAGTTTTCGCCGCGCTATTTCTGAGTATAGAGTTGCTGAATGAACTGATCACCCGTCGTTTTACCGGCGAGCGTTTTCTGGAAACAGTTTCAAGCCTCTTTACGCAGGTCCCGTACTACTTTTTGGAATTTACTGTCTTTGGCGGAGCGGTTTTTCTCTACTTCAGCATCTATGAGTTGATCCCTTGGAAGATCCCCGTAAACGGTTACAGTGCTCTGCTCGTACTTCTACTGGCCGACCTGACATACTATATCGAACACTACGCAATCCACCGGATCCGCCTGTTCTGGCTGGCGCATTCAGTCCATCACAGTTCCGGCGTCTACAACACCGCCACCGCGTTCCGCTTTAGCCTGTTTGATCCGCTGGTGTCCGTGCTCTTCCATCTGCCATTGGTATTGATGGGCTTCAACCCAATCCTGATTTTCGCCGCTGAAGTACTGGTACAGGCCTACCAGTTCTGGATTCACAACGAGATGATCAGCAAGCTTGGCCCGCTGGAATGGTTCCTGAACACCCCATCACACCATCGGGTTCATCACGGCAGTGATAAGCAATATATCGATAAGAACTTCGGCGGCATCCTGATTATCTGGGACCGACTCTTCGGCACTTTCCAGAAAGAGGAGTCACTGCCTACTTATGGCCTGACTACGCCGATGACCAGCAAAAACCCAATCACCGTGCAGTTCTATGAATTTCCACGTCTCTACAAAGATCTGGTTAACGCACGCAATGGTTCAGAATTCATCGGCTATTTATTGCGCCCGCCAGGCTGGCAACCCAAACCGTCCCCCGCTAACGCCTCATCCACTGAGAGCCCCTGACCAAAGCCCGGGAGGTAACACATCAGTTATGAGGGGGGTGAAATTAACACCAGGGGTCTGTCAGAACTAAGCCGAACATCAGATCCCTCATTGCTACAGGAGCAGCATGATGCCAATTCATCACGAGGGCACGGATCAGGTGATTAACCTACCCAAGGCAGCCTACACTTCAGAGGAATGGTTCAAGCAAGAACAGGCCGCCCTCTTTGAACGTCATTGGCAGTTTGCCGGCTTCATTGAGGACCTGCCGGAACCCGGTGATTTCATCACGGTTCAGGCAGGGCGGTATAGCTTGATCGTGATAAAAGGTCCCGATGGCCAACTGCGCGCTTTCCACAATATGTGCCGGCATCGTGGCACCCAGTTGTTACGAACCTGCGGCAAGGCGGGAAAAGCGATCACCTGCCCTTACCATGACTGGAGCTACTCGCAGGAAGGGGACCTGATCGCCGTGCCTCAGCATAAAACAGAATTTCCCGACCTGGATAAAAAATCACTGGGGCTACACAAAGCGCAAGTGGATATCTGGCTGGGGATGATTTGGGTACACGCGATGCCCGATGCCGAACCACTCGAACAGTGGCGGCAGGGTGTGGATAACTACATCGGTCCACACCGACCGGAAGCGCTGGTGGAATATCCTGAAGCGGCGACAGATCATGAGATCAACGCCAACTGGAAGCTTGTCGTGGAAAACTACATCGACGGCTATCATCTGGCGCACCTGCATTCCGCGACGTTGGATATGTACGACCATCAAAAACAGGAAACCGGTTTTGTCGGCCCACACTTCACCTTTTACGAACCGTTAAAGTCTGATTACGAAAAAAACCTGAAGGATAAAAGTCCTCTGCCACCCATTGATCATTTTACTGACGATCAACCCTTAGGTGCTTATGTCCCGATGCTGTTTCCCAATCTGGGGATTACTGCCACTGAAGACTCATGGTCTGTCTTCCATGTGATTCCATTGGCACCAAATCGCACCCGGGTGATTACGCGTACGCGAATCAAAGCGGTGTCTGATTGGGCCTATCTCTGGCAAAGCGGTAAAAGCTACAGCCAACGGTGGGCATCGGGTGGAAAGTACAAAGAGGGTATCGGATCGGATGACCCAATGATGAGCGGTGACTTTATGACGGAAGATATTTACGTCTGCGAACAACAGCAAAAATCACTGGAGTCCCCGCTGTTTTCAGTCGGGGCAACCGCAAGGCATCAGGAAAAATCGATCCGAGACTTCCAGAACCTCATCTTGCAACAGATGAACGCCAGCGGCTAAAGCCGCTGGGACGTTTCTTCGACAATTTTCAGTAACTACGGTGATCAGATGTAGTTAGGGATGCTGACGTGGGTATGACGCATGTGTAACGACAAACCCAGTGAAGACAATCCACGCTCA
>JAGSHA010000354.1 GCA_023954795.1 Oceanospirillaceae bacterium
ACCAGACGTTGTGTACCACCAGCGCCTGGAATGATGCCCAAGTTGATCTCTGGTTGACCGAACTGTGCGTTGTCGCCTGCAATGACGATGTCACAATGCATCATCAGCTCGCAGCCACCACCCAGCGCAAAGCCGTTAACCGCAGCCACCATAGGTTTAGGGAACGCGTTAATTCGACGCCAGTAGGTTGGGCGAGGGTCGTTCATGACACCCACAGCATCCAGGGACGCCATCTCTTTAATATCTGCGCCTGCAGCAAAGACTTTTTCGCCACCGGTTACCAGCACGGCTTTAACGTCGTCGTTGAGTGCTGCCGCATCCAACGTATCCGCCATTTCTTGAAGCAGGTTAGTACGCAATGCGTTGTACGCTTCAGGGCGATTGAGGGTAATAGTCAGAACGCCTTTTTGAACGTCTGATACGATGATGTCCTGTAAATCTTGCATGAGTGTGCAAAAGCTCCAGATTGTGAACCGGTAGATGGAGTAAAGCCCCGGCTGTGGTGCGTTCGTGCAACAAAGTGAATGTGCAGTCGTCGCGCATAGCAGGGGCTTGCAGTTATGTTTGAAGGGTGTTTATGCCACTTCAGGAACATTCAGACCTAAGCGGGTCAGAACGTCATTTACCAGACCTTCCCATTCATTCAGGCGCTGATCGTTAGTTTTGGTGATCAGCCCGTAAGCGCGGAAGCGGTCATTGTGTTGTGAGTCGGCACGACCAAAGGTCGCAGCAACTTTTGGATACCAGTACTCGACGGCAACTTGGGCGGCATCGGTGCCGTTGCGATCGATCAGATCTTGCAAGCCGCGCTCGCCCAATTCGGCATGACGTGATTCGCCTTCAGCGATCGCGCGCATGGCGTCAGCCAATGGTGCGTAAGAAGCATTTCGCAGCTCTTTCAGTTGAATGCCCGATGCGGCTGCCATCAACGCATTCATGACCAGTGCATCTGTCCAGCCCTGCAGCGGGTAGTGGAATACATTCAGGCGTTTGTCACCGCCAATCCGGCGATTGCCCAGATCCAAATAGCGACTCAGGCGTGCTTCCCAGGCATGAGAGGCAATATAAAGGCGGTTGTCGATGCCGAATTCCTTCAGCAGGGTCAGTACTTTCTCTGCATGGTCGAACTTGTCTGCAACAATTTGTGCCGCCACCTGGCGTTCACGCAAACCGGGGCCTTCATTAATCTGTTCAGCGAAGCCAGCAGCGCCTGCCAGTTCAGAATCGACGAAGACAACCATCAAACGCATCAATTCAGCACGGTAACCGGAAGAGATCTCCTCACCCGCCTGAATTTTCTCACCGTTAGCGATACGCTCGATCAGTTTTTTGTCATCCATTGCCATAGAAACCTCGCTCGTTTAAAGGATAGGCCGCGTAACCATGTGCAGCACGCCTTAGTATTCTTGTCGCAAAGAGAATGCGCTTTGGGTACAGGTTAACCTAAAATCTAAAAGGGATACAAGAAATATACGTCTAATTTGCTTTTCGTATCACAAGGTTTGGTGTATCTTTCGTAGCATAAGATCGCGATTAGTGCAGATGCGTAAAATCGACTGCATACACCCTGGCTCAAACATAATGAGCCTTGGTGTGTAGTAACAGTATCTATATATAGCAGGCACATATCGCTGAACGTTCAGCAATGCTAATCAACAACCCGGAACGCAGGAGCGTCGACAAGGGGTGAGAGAGGGGTTATGACAGATATTGCGATTCTGGTCGGTACTGAGTCGGGTAATGCGCAGATGGTGGCTGATGCTCTTCAGGAAGTAATGGAAGAGACACATGATGTCACATTGCATGAAGAACCGGATTATGACGAATTGGACTTTTCCCATCGCGATGTTCTGATCATTAGCTGTTCGACCCATGGCGATGGAGAACTGCCGGACAATATTATTCCGTTGTGTGATGCGTTGAAGGAGCAGAAACCGGATCTGTCTCACGTTCGTTATGGCATCGTTGCGCTCGGTGATCAGACTTACCACCAGACCTTTTGTCAGGCCGGTAAGGATATTGATGCATTGCTGGCCAGTTTAGGTGCGGTACGCGTTGGAGAGCGTTTTGAAGTAGATGCCTGCACGCAGCCTTTGCCTGACGAAGATGCCCGTGACTGGGTGCGTGAGTGGTCAGCGCAGCTGTAATCTCATTTGGTCTTATACATATTCGCGGTTGAAGCTAATGAATAGCTTTAGCGGCACATAAAACGCACAACACTTGCTCAGATAGACGAGTGTGTGCAGAACACTAGATATAAAGTAGCCATTCCATCATCAACACCGAAGCGTCATATCAACAGATATTGATGACGGTAGCGGGGAGCCCCATGAGCCAGAACCTGTTTGAGAAACACCAGGACACCCTGAAGGGTGCATTGAACGCCATTCACTCACGTGATTACTTCAGCCCTTACCCGGAAAATCCAAGTCCGCGTAAATACGGCGAAACTGCGAATAAAGACGGCGAGAACGCCTTCAAAGCGTACATCGGTCAGGCGTTTGAGCTGGATATGCCGGGTATCACCGGCAGTGCGGGCAGTGAAAAATCCCCGTACGGTTTTGATCTGGACGTTCAGTACCCGCTGGTTGATCTGGATGTTTTGCTGCCCGCGATGAAAGATGCGCAGAAAGCATGGCGTGATGTGGGTGTTGAAGCCCGTGCCGGTATCTGTCTGGAAATTCTGGAGCGTATCAACAAGCGCAGTTTTGAGATCGGTTATGCTGTGATGCACACCTCCGGTCAGGGTTTCATGATGGCGTTCCAGGCCGGTGGCCCACACGCACAGGACCGTGGTCTGGAAGCGGTGGCTTACGCCTATGAAGCGATGACCTCTGCACCGGGTGTTGCGACCTGGACTAAACCACAGGGTAAGCACGATCCGCTGGTACTGGATAAGAAATTTACCGTGGTCGGTCGCGGTGTCGGTCTGGTGATCGGTTGCTCCACCTTCCCAACGTGGAACACCTACCCGGGCCTTTTCGCCTCTCTGGTTACAGGTAACCCGGTGGTTGTTAAGCCACACCCTGCAGGCATTCTGCCCGCAGCGATCAGCATCAAGATTGCACAGGAAGTACTGGTTGAGAACGGTCTGCCAGCCCACCTTGTCTCTATGGTGATTGATGAAGACGCAGCTAAACCTTGCACCATGGAACTGGCGCAGCGTGATGAAGTTCGTCTGATCGACTTTACCGGTAACACCTGGTTTGGTGACTGGCTGGAAAACAACTGTCCGCAGGCGCAGGTGTACACCGAGAAAGCCGGTGTAAACACCATCGTTATCGACTCCACAGATGATTTCAAAGGCATGGTGCGTAACCTGTCTTTCACTCTGAGCCTGTATTCCGGCCAGATGTGTACTACACCGCAGGATATCTTTGTACCCGCAGGTGGTATCGAGACCGATCTGGGTCACAAGTCCTTCGATGAAGTGGCTGAAGCGATCTCTACCGGTGTGACTAAGTTCCTGTCCGATCCTGAGCGTGCCGCCATGGTATTGGGTGCGATTCAGGCGCCGGTGACCGCGCAGCGTATCGAAGACAGCAAAGGTCTGGGTACCGTCGTTCGCGATTCCGAGCCGATGGAAAACCCATGGTTCAAGGATGCACGTGTGCACAGCCCGCTGATCATGACCATCGATGCAGATAAAGAAGAGACCTACATGGAAGAGCTGTTTGGTCCGATCTCCTTCGTGATCAAGACTGACAGCACCGAGCAGAGCATTGCGCTGGCCAACAAAGCGGTGAAGAACCACGGTGCGATCACCATGGGTTGCTACTCTTCCAGCGACGACGTACTGGATCAGATCGAAGAAGCCTCTCTGGATGCGGGTGTTGCATTGTCCTGTAACCTGACGGGCGGTGTCTTTGTAAACCAGAGCGCTGCGTTCTCTGACTTCCACGCAACCGGCTGCAACCCAGCGGCGAATG
>JAGSHA010000464.1 GCA_023954795.1 Oceanospirillaceae bacterium
TCGTCCAGATTCCAGGACATGTGCTGGCGGATAAATCCGTCCAGCTGGACCGGGCCCAGTTCGTATGAAGCCTGCGCAGGCATGGAGGAGATCCCCATTGCGACTGCGACTGCCAGGCCGAGAGACTTGCATTTATTCTTATTATTCATGATCACCTCATCACGTTTTCTTTTACACGGCATCCTGTCGATCACCGTAGATAAAGGCGGGTTTAAAGATGTAAGCCATTGCGGGCATTACAAAGAGTGCAGTGAAGGCGGAGACTGTCAGCCACAGAGCTACCAGCATGCCCATCTCTGCTTGGAACTTGAGCGAGCTTTGATACACCAGCAGCACAGATACGATGAGTACGAAGGCCGTAATCATCACACCCTTACCTGAGCTGTGCAGAGCGCGTTCAATTGCAGTCAGGTCGTCGGCCCCTGTCCGCAGTTCCTGTTTGATGCGGTCACAGATATACAGCGCGTAATCCACTCCCAAACCGATGCCCAATGCGGCCACCGGAACGGTGTTGATGTTCATGCCGATACCCATGTACGCCATAAAGCTGAAGGTCACGGTGTTAGAGAGCACCACCGGTACCATGAAGAACATACCGGCCATCGAGGATCGGTAGACCAGTGTGCAGAGCACGACCAGTACCAGCAGTGCCAGTGCGATGGATTGCAGCTGACCGGAAAGAATCACTTCGTTCACCGCCGCGATGACGCCGATCAGGCCACCGGCCAGTTTGTACTCGGCGCCTTCCAGATTCTGTTCGGCGATAAACTCTTCGATGCGGGCAATCGTGGTGCGGATGGTTTCGCCCTGACGGTCACGGAAGAACAGCGTGACAGAGGCGTTGGCACGGGCAGTATCGACGTAGCGATCCATGTCGCCCGGTTCGGCACCGGCTTCAAACATGTACAACAGCTCACCGTTGATATCCTGTGTAGAACCCAGCTCTTCAAAGCGCGGGTTACCTTCACGCAAGGTACGGTTGACCGCCGGTAAGATATCGCTGACGGACAAGGTGCCACCCACTTCCGGCTGCACTTCGATAAAGCGCTGGAACTCCTGCAGGCTTTTCAGCACTTCAGGTTTTTTGGCGAGGTTTTCCTCATCACCGCCGACCACAATGAACATGCGGTCTGCACCCTGGAATTTCTCATTGATGGCAGCGGAATCCAGGTTGTAGGCGGAGTCCTGCCAGAGAATCGGTGATCCCGGGTTGGCATCGCCCACTTTCAAATTGAGCGCGTAGTAACCGCAGCCCAGAAAGACAATAGCGGTCCATACCATCATGAAATAACGCATGCGGCTGACAACAACCCACTGGCACAGGTCCAGTACGCGGTGCATCAGCCAGCTAACGTTAATCGGATGAGCGTAACCGCGCGGGTGTTTTACCCATGACAGCAGAACCGGTGTCAGTAGTACGGAACTAATGGCAACCGTGCCGACCCACACAACGGCGAGCAGGGCCAGTTTCTGTAGCAGCGGGATGGGGCTAAGTGCAACGACAGCCACACAGCAGGCGTCGGTAGCGATACCCAGCATGCCGGGGCGTAACAGCTCGGATAACGTTGAGTGCGCAGCGACCCCCGCCTCTTCGGAACCGTCTTCGATCTGTTCCACTTCTTCGTTGAAGCGGGTGATGATCTGCACCGAATGCGAAACGGCTCGTGCCGTGATCAGCATCGCAATCACGATGACCAGAGGATCAAAGTGGATGCCCATCAGGTTGGAGATGCCCAGCGCCCAGATGGCACTGACTGCACCGGAAATGATTGGCAGAATCGTGCCTCGCCATGTGCGGTTCAGGACAAACAGCATCAGGACTAAGAGCAGGCCCGCCAGCAAAACCAGATTCAGGGTTTCCGGCAGATAGTGGTTCACCCAGCCGTAGAGAATCGGGTCGCCTACAACGCGGACCTTAACGCCCGGTACGCTGACGTTGCTAACCAGACCGTTGATCTCTTCAAAGGCTGTTTCGTAATCCAGCAGGCGGTCGATAAAGTCGACCGTGATCAGCGTAGAACTCAGGTCTTCGGACACATAAGGCCCGTAAACCAATGAGTTACGCAGAACTTTTTCGCGCAGTTCCTGTAGCTCGGCATCCGTTTCCGGAATCTCCGGCCACATCAACGGCTTGGTTTCGATGCCTTCGGTGGAGGCTTTAACTTCCTTCAGTTTCTTGGATGCCAGCGAGATAATCTGAAACGGATTAACCGCACTGACTTTCTGCAACTCGCGGGTCAGGTTATTCACCACCCCCAGTACTTCAGGCTGGAAGATGTCGCCGTCTTCCACCTCCACCATGATGGTCACCAGATTGGAGCCACCAAAAGTGTCTTTAAATTCGTTATGGGTTTTTACATATTCGTGATCGCTGGGCAGCAGATCCTGAAATACGGTTTTTACATCGATATTGACGGCTGAAAAGCTCATCGCAAAGGTGGCGAGGAAGACAACGCCTACCACCCAGACACGGAAACGGATCAGCCAACTGGCCAGATTTTCGCTCATGGAAGAATCCCCGGTTTTATTGTTCTTATTCGGTCGTGATAACGGCGTTAGCGGCTTTGATAAACCTGCCAGCGCGTTCCATCCCAGCGGCCAATATTGCGGCCGGTATAGATCACCCCGTTATCGGTCA
>JAGSHA010000278.1 GCA_023954795.1 Oceanospirillaceae bacterium
AGGAACCAAAATGCCAGATCAACCAGAACTCAGCTTCAGCCCGCTCGCGTCTGAATCCGTTCCCCGCTATGCCGGCATTGCTACGTTTATGCGCCTGCCCCACTACACGATTGCCGAAGCAACGCAGGCCGACATCGGTCTTTATGGTCTGCCATGGGACGGTGGTACAACTAACCGCGCCGGTGCCCGCCATGGTCCTCGACAGATTCGTGATGCGTCAGCCCTGATGCGAAAAGTTCATCCGGTGCTCAATCTCAGTCCGTTTAAATTGGCCAAGTGTGCAGACTTTGGTGATGCACCGGTGAACCCGCTGCAGATCGAAGAAACATTGGAGATGATCGAAGGCTTTGTGTCTGAGATGGTCGAACACAACATCATGCCGCTCGGTGCCGGGGGCGATCACCTGGTCAGCCTGCCTGTTTTAAGAGCACTGGCAAAGAAACACGGACCCTTAGGTATGGTGCATTTTGATGCCCATACGGATACATGGGATCGTTATTTCGGTGCCTGCAAATATACCCACGGCACCCCCTTTCGCCGCGCGATAGAAGAGGGAATTTTGGATCCCAAACGTGTGGTTCAGATCGGTATCCGAGGTGGGCTCTACAGTGAACACGACGATGACTGGGGACTGGCACAAGGTATTCGCGTTATGCGGATGGAAGAGTTTACCGAACTCGGTGTGAATAAAGCATTGGAGGTTGCTCGCGAAGTGGTGGGCGATCAGGCAACCTACATCAGCTTTGATGTGGACTGTCTCGACCCTGTGTTCGCGCCCGGTACGGGCACCCCGGAGATTGGCGGTCTGACCACCGTTGAAGCCCAGCAGATGGTTCGGGGATTACGTGGTCTGAATTTGATTGGTGCAGATCTGGTCGAAGTATCGCCTCCGTTTGATCAAAGCGGTGCAACCGCGCTGGTTGGTGCCACACTCATGTGGGAAATGCTCTGCCTACTGGCCGAAAAAGTGGATCAGGATAAGCAATAATCGGCATCTCCTCACAAATGCACATAGATAAAGGGCAAGCTATTCGTGGATTAGAATAGCTTGCCCTATCAACGAACATCCGTTAGATGATTACCAACCCATATGGTAGAACGCCCAGATACGTTCGATATTCATTGGCAACCACTTGTCGTAATAGCGCCACTCCTGATACTTCGGCAATTTAACTTTTTCTCGTAATGCATCAGGGCTATGAATGCCTGAATCCATCGCGTCTTTAACTGCCGCCATCAAGTCCTCAAGGTAAACACGCTGTTCTGTGACAACGGATGCCGAATCAATCGCTGGCTGATTATGCGGACCATGGGCAGAGATAACGTAATCAATATCCATCTTTTCGATCTCCTTCAAAGAGCGAATCCACTCATCCGGCCAGAAATCGGGCATCCCTCTGAAAGCCACTCGGCGAGGGGTGACGATATCCACCACAAACAAGATCTTCTCTTCAGGCAATCGCATAACGACAAGGCTATCACCGTGGTTTGGGCCAAGATATGTTAGCTCCAAGGTACGTCCACCCAGGGTCAGCGTGTAGCTGTCGTCAAATGTGATATCTGGCATTGGTATGACAGGGCTTGGGTGATCGCTCAGCTGATTCAGCATATTTTTATGGCCAACAAACTTAGCTCCCTCTGCTTTGAAAATGTTCCCGCCAGAGATGTGGTCATGATGATTGTGACTGTAAACAACGTATTTCACCGGTTTGTCTGTCACCTTGCGGATTTCGCTTTGCAACAGCTTGGCCGCTTTCGGATTCATCGGATCAGTTACAATCACCCCCTCGTCAGTCACGACGAATATATTGCGGTAAACCCACCAGCGAAAAACATAGAGCCCGTTGCCAATATGCTTAACGCTGTGTCCAAAGTCCTGCCCTCCCATCGGGTCTTGCGTGGGCAGTTTGGTTGAAGCGAACGCGATTGAGGACATGATCAGGCCAATGAGTAAAATGGCCGCTCGCATTGTTGTTTTCATAATGTGACCCTCCGATACGGTATTCGAAATCATTTGTCCCACCACTCGTTCTGAATCTGAGCGAGGGTGTAGCTTTTACGACGTTGGGCATGTTGGTAGTAGCCCGCCAATAGCGGGAATTCATTCCCTGCTACCCAGTCGTTATAGTCCAGTAAATCGAGCCTTGAGAGGACAACAGTCCAGATAACATCCGCCAGAGAATAGCGGTCACCCAGCAGGTATTTATTGCCACTCAGTTGTTGCTCAGCAAACGTAATCGCTTGCAAAGCCCGATGTTCCACTGCGTTTATATGCGCAACATCGACCCTGAATTTTTTGCTTTTCTCTGACCTTTCCGCGCATATCTGATAGCTCTCTTTAAGCTCGGGGTGCTGTTCAGCGAGCAAACGCGATTTATCAATGCGCATATCCAGAATCTTCTCAGACTTTTCCATCGAAGGATGACGTGCATAGCTCAGAATCTGTAGATCAATTTGATCTGCCTGATCAATGAGTGCCTCCATCGTCTCACGATCTGAGGCATTCGTTGGTAAGAGCGAATGACCTTCAGGTAATGCAGCAATAAACCGAAGAATACTCGCAGAGTTGGTGACCGCCTCCGTTGTACCCTCATGAAACTCCAGCGTAGGAATGACGCCATTGGGATTGAGCTTCAAGTACCAGGGTTCCAGCTGTTCTTGCTCGCGAACAATGTCAATGACACGCCCTGACCAGGCAAGCCCTTTCTCTTCAAGTGCCAAGCGGACTTTCATTGAGCATACGGACAGTGGATGGTGGTGAAGCGTTAATGAATACATCGTATAAACTCCGACTATCTAAAAATAAGATTAAGTTGATTGCAGACCCTCCCTATACACGTGGTTTCAGCGGCACCATGCGGGGAAGAACATCTGCTTCCGGAGCGTCCAGAAAACGGTGTTTGAGTGCGCCAGCAATATGCAGGAATATCGACACCAGCAACGCATAAACCAGAATGCCATGCGCGTTTTTAGCCAGCCCCACCATCTCTGGGTTTTTATCGAACAGTACCGGCATGTCGATCAAACCAAAAATGCTGACGGGATAACCGGCAAAGTTAGTCATCGCCATACCGCTAAACGGAATCGCCAACATCAATAGATAAAGTGACGCTGTTACAAAGCGTGAGAGTAATCTCTCCCAACCCGCCAGAACGTTCGGCAAGGTGGGTGTTGGCTGAATACGACTCCAGATCAATCGAAACACCGCAAGCTGCATAAAGATGGCACCAAAAGATTTATGCATGCCTAACAGTTCTAGTCGGCTGGGATCTGACTTATCCAGCCCCGTCATATAGGTCCCTATTGAGATGAGTGCGATTAGCATCAATGCCATCCCCCAGTGCAACCCTTTGGCTACAACTCCGTAGCGCTCTTGTTCAGTCTGTACTCTATTCATCTGTCACCTCGGTAGAAATTTGTTCGCGTTCAAATGCTCGTGAAATCCTATGTGTTAAGCTTATTGTGTTCTTACATGCTGATATACGAGCTGCGAGCAAACTCATTGTTCTCTGACAGGTGATAATGTGAATACTTTAACGCTAATGGAAACCTTCGCTGCGGTAGTGGATACAGGTAGTTTTACGGCGGCAGCTGAACGACTGGGACTGTCCAAATCGTTTGTCAGCAAACAGGTTTCTTTGTTGGAGCAAGACTTAGGGGCTCGGCTGCTTTACCGCACAACGCGTAAGTTGAGCCTCTCAGATGAAGGCTCCCGCTTTTACAACCACTGCAGACTCATCATGGCAGAGGCGGAAAGTGCGCGTTCAGAGATTATGGACAGCCAAAGAACGCCGAGAGGGAAAATACGTATCACAGTCCCTCAAAGCCTTATTATTTCGGGCGTCGGGCAACTGCTAATAGAGTTTCAGCATCAATACCCTGAGATTGATATGAATGTGATTGCCAGTGGGCGTTTTGAAAATCTGGTTGAAGAAGGTATCGATATAGCCCTTCGTGTTGGGCAACTGGAAGACTCCAGTCTCATATCTCGCCGATTGGCAGACTGTACCTTTCAAGTCGTCGCGTCTCCCCAATACCTAGAGACATGGGGAGAGCCAAACCACCCTGCTGAGTTAACGCAGCACAACTGCCTGATCTATGGTGATTCAAAGCTAAACCGGGGATGGCCGTTTCTCACACCGGATGGAGAAACCATCACGGTTAAAGTGAAAGGTAACCTTATCAGCAATGACGGAACCTTAGTCGTTAATGGCATGTTACAAGGGCTGGGTATCGGCTTTGGCCCCAGCTTCTTGTTTCATGAACATATTAAAGCAGGGACATTGCGCCCATTACTGACTGATTACTGTGAACAACCGACAGCGATTTCAGCTATCTACCCGCTTAACCGGAATCTGCCCCGACGGGTAAGAATGCTCATAGATTTTCTGGCTGAACGGTTATCAGCCTGACATGCAAGGTGTTCTGTTTGCTAAGAATCAGATATAAAAAAAGCCGGCTTACGCCGGCTTTGCCACATGTCTTGTTTTTAAACCTTTAAACCTCGGTCTTCAGGCCTTTATAGATGCTGACACACATCAGCAGCAAGATTGCCGTGAACGGCAGACCTGTTGTAATCGCACCGGCCTGCAATGCGGTCAGTGCTTCGGAGCCACCGCCGTACAACAATACACCTGCGATAACACCCTGCAGCACTGCCCAGAAGATACGC
>JAGSHA010000166.1 GCA_023954795.1 Oceanospirillaceae bacterium
ATCCGCGCGTTGCTGAAGTCACTCTCTACAACCGGCTTCGGTTGATGGGACAGCATGACGTGTACTTTAACGTCGAACGTGACTTGATCTATCACCGCAAAGACAGCTTGCCGTTTCACCCCAACGGTATGACGTTTACCGCATGGGATGCTGACGGTCACACGTTGTCACACCGCGTCTATTACTCCGTAGGCGGCGGGTTTGTGGTGGATGAAGACGCTGCGGGCGCGGACCGGATTATGGAAGATGAAACCCAACTTCCCTACCCGTTTCGTAATGCGGCAGAGCTGCTCATCATGTGCGAGGAGAATGATCTCTCCATCAGCGACCTGATGATGGAAAACGAGAAGGCATGGCGCTCCGAAGAGGAGATCCGCGAAGGCATTCTGCACCTGTGGCAGGTCATGCGCGAGTGTGTCCAGAACGGATTCCGTAACGAAGGCATCTTACCGGGTGGTTTGAAAGTAAAACGTCGTGCAGCCTCCCTGCATAGCGACCTGAAGCAACGTACCCGTATGGATATGATCACCCCTTCGCTGGGCGCGATGGATTGGGTCAATCTCTATGCACTGGCGGTCAGCGAAGAAAATGCGGCCGGTGGCCGAATGGTCACAGCGCCGACCAACGGTGCGGCGGGCATTATCCCGGCGGTGCTGCATTACTTCGACAAATTCTGCCCGAACACAGACGAAGAAGGCATTATCAAGTTCCTGCTGGCCGCGACGGCGATCGGCATCTTGTGCAAGCTGAACGCGTCTATCTCAGGGGCTGAAATCGGTTGTCAGGGAGAAGTTGGCTCTGCCTGCGCGATGGCAGCGGCGGGACTGGCAGAAGCAACAGGCGGAACACCTGCCCAAGTCGAGAATGCAGCAGAAATCGGCATCGAACATAACCTTGGACTTACCTGCGACCCCATCGGCGGGCTGGTTCAGGTGCCCTGTATCGAACGTAACGCTATGGCAGCCATGAAAGCGATCAACGCTGCATCCATGGCGATCCGCGGCGATGGCACCCACTTTGTCTCCTTAGACAAAGCCATCACTACCATGCGTGATACAGGCCATGACATGTCGGAAAAATACAAAGAAACGTCACGAGGAGGACTTGCCGTCAACGTCATCGAATGTTGACCATCACGTAGTGACTGTATAGGTACGATCCCCAACGCTCTTTTTGCCCGGTTTTACCGGGTCTTTTTTTGTCTAACGTTCAGGTTCTGGCAACCGTACAGAATCATGTATCTAGTCGTGATGATATGCGACATCAATCCAGTCTCCGTGATTAAGTAAACCGTTGAGAAACACGGCAGACTTTACGTAGTGAAGAGATAGTAGAGAAGAAACAGTAGCGAGGAAATTCCAGGGATAGAGAAGGCAGGCTAGAGATAGAGAGATGAGCCGTCCATGGCTCGATCAGGTGGGGACTTAAGGATTAGTCTTGCAAGATGACGTAGTATTTCTGGCAGGTTTCCAGCACTTCCCAATAGCCATCAAACCCGTACGGCAACATAAATGAATCACCGGCTTTATAACGTTTCTGACCACCTTTGGCATCACTGATGATCACGTCACCAGAGATGATGTAGCAAAACTCACGGCGCCCTGGCACCGCTTTCCATTTACCCGGTTCGCTCTCCCACAATCCCGCAATAAACTTGCCGTCCAGCTCCTCGACATAGTTCACAATACCCTGCTTGGGATCACCCTTCAGCAAGCGATCCGGGGGCGTAACAAATGCGCCCAACGGCGCAGGATGGTCATCAAAATTAACAACCTGATCAATGTAACTGGGTGTCATCGCTATCTCCTTAACGTTTTTCATCACGAGCAAAGTAGTAGTGGTAAAGCGCGCGCTGACCGACGCGTCGAAACGGCGCAAAAGGGAATTTGGGTGCAGGTTTAGCTAATACAGGCAGGTCGTGGCCTTCGGTACGCCCGACAACCTTTTCTGCCAGACGCATACCAGCCTGCACCGAAAAAGTCACACCGCTGCCGCCATAACCGATGGCGTAATAGATGGAGCTGTCTTCTGCCTCATGGATGTGCGGTACATCATCAAACGTCACGCATACCCAACCACCCCATTGGTAGTCATAGGTCAGATCCCCCAATGCGCTGAACTTCGATTTCAGAGCACGCATCAGGTTATCGTTATGTTTGGGGTTGCCGGCATCCGCCCCTGTTATAGCGCTACGGCCGCCTATTAAGATGCGGTTATCCGGCAACTTGCGATAATAGAAACGCAGCGTGCGGGTATCTGTGATCACATCACTGCTGACAAACTGTGTCGCTGACAGCTCAGTGTCGGTCATTGGACGGGTTACCACGACATTGGATAACACCGGGAAAGATCGATTTTTCAGCTTGGGATGCAATGTTTGTGAGGTATAGCCGTTGGTGGCACAGATCACTTTCTTTGCACGTACCACCCCGCCCGGGGTAATCAACAAGTGGGCATCACCTTCGCGATACCATTCAGTCACCGGGCTGTTGGTATGGATACGCGCACCGGCAGCGCGGGCCAGCCGATGGTAGCCGTATGCCAATTTCAGCGGATGCACACCAAACCCATCACTAAAACGCATGGCACCATGCGCTTCATCACTGCTGAAGTGCTGGGCCTTCAACTCATCCGCACTCAGAATATCGACATCGTAATTGAAGAAGTCTTTCAGGAAACCCGCTTCTGAGCGGATCACATCCATCATCCGTGGACGGTGTGCAACCCAGAGATGACCTTCCGGCTGACGGTCGCAATCGATCTCTTCGTCCTTGATCAGACCACGTACCCGATCTAAACCTTCGAAGATCTCTTCAAACATGCGGCGAGCCATGGTTTCACCGTAGCGTTTAATCATCTTCTGGTAGGACAGACGTCCGCCCGCTTTAAGCGCAAAACCACCGTTTCGACCGCTACAGCCCCAACCGGAGCCATTGGCCTCTAACACTGCCGTTTCTACGCCATGCTCACTCGCCAGATAATAGGCTGCGCTCAGTCCGGTATATCCGCCACCAATAATCGCAACTTCGACATCAAAATCGGCCTGCACCGGGCCATCATCTGCGGGGGCATCACCCGCTGTATCCACCCAGTAAGAATCGGGGTAAGACAGTCCGCCAGGATCGGCAGACACTAATGGATCGTACATCACACACTCCTGTTATGACTCGGGCATTCGCACAGGTCATAAGCTCAATTTTTTATTTTTTTGCTCGGTTTCACCCGGCTTGCTGAGTGCAAAGATAAATCTCATACATGAAATTATCAATTGTTTTTTCACTGACATTAAATTATAACGCATTTTATCACGACCAAAACACTACTTACTCCGAACTTTATCTCTTTTAATCAACTAGTTAGTTCTCCAATATAGATTTTATGACATCTTGAAAATGAAAATTTCTATTGGGCGTTCAGGCGTGGCAGGCCTTTGTTCAGCAGGCACGGCATGTGCCGTCTGCCATAGAAGGTCAGGTCTAGGTGCAAGAAGAAAGGTGCAGAAAAGGAGAAACGCGACACCTGTACCGTCAGACGATAGAGCCGCTGTCAGAAGACACCTACCCCGACTGATGACAAAGGTTCTCAGGTACCAAAAACAAAAGCGTAAGATAACGGTATAAACATCATGCAAAAATATAGGGATAGAACTGAATTTGCACTGACGGCAAAACAGATCAATCCCCGATTTCTAACTACGGTACAGCTATTATTCGCAGGCCGAGCGCTGCATGGGTGTGCAGGACGCCTACTAATACACGACGGTAACTAAACCGATGGCGGGTTAACGATCAGTAACCACCACCCACTATCGTCCATATAACGACGGCATCTTCGTTGGCAGATGGGTTACGCACCCAATGTGCTTCATTACCGGTCAGGGAAAAGCTATCACCCGCCTGTAGTAGGTAGCGCTTATCACCCACACCGAGCTCCAACATACCCGACTGTACAAAGCCCCCCTCCTCGCCCTTCCGCTCGCGGGATTCGGTACTGCCCGCTTCCGGCGCAAAGGTGGTGAGGATCATCTGCAATTGATCGCTCAGACGTGGCGACAACAGTTCTTCACGTATCCCTGTTCCCGAAAAGTTCAGGCTACGGCGCGCATCGCCCCGTACGATGTAATTAAGTTCATCAACGGGTGCTTCATTATCCGTATGAAAAAACCAACTGATCTGCACACTCAGAACTTCACAGATCTTCTGCAGTACCGGTATGGGTAAAGCAGACACTCCCCGCTCTACCTGACTGACATACCCAACAGAGCGATCAATTTTCTCTGCCATAGTCGTCAATGTAATCTTCTTGGCTTTACGAAGATCGCGTATCTGGCGACCAATCCGTAAGTTCTCTGCCTCTGCAGTATCCTTTTCTTTCTGGTTCATAGACTACCTGCTACAACGATTGCTGCGCCTCTATATAGGCAACATTACCTGTCCGTGATCGGACTGAGCCTGACTGTACCTTCAGCTGTTATTCATTTGGGACTATACAAAATCATAGTAATGAAGGTAACACGCTATTTTTCATATATTGTATGGTTATTAGCTATAACTTTCATGTATTTAACATAGCGTGCGAATTCAGAGAGAGTAGGCGCCCTTTTGAGTGGTGCAGACTGATCATAAATTCAACAACCAACGAATACAGGGGAATTTATCTGTAATACCAAAGAGTGACCCCGCTCAAAACTGGGCGAACTCAACTATAGTACTTACATTAGAAACCCCCTTGAAGCCCCCTAATTACGGGCCTTTCAGGCTGGCTCCACTCCATGCGGAAAGCTGGCCCTAAAAAAGAAAATCTCATAGGTTGAGTATGTATAGCATTATCACGCTGAGATTCTGAAACCTGCTGGTAACCCCGGCAGATAACAAGAAACAGATTTTCACGGAGTGATGATGGCCCGGGAGCATGAGATGTGACCGTCTGCTTATACAGAGACATTCCACTTCAACGTTTGCGGGTCGGTCAGCTTAGGTTGACCACCATGACTCTCCCACCCGTCTAAGGATGGGTGGATCAAAAATTTCAGGAGTTACTTATGACACATAAGAATAAGATCGCAAAAGTACTTTCCCTGACCGCTGGCTTGGTCTTCTCTGCAAGCACCATGGCAGCAAACTGGAATATCGCTGTAGGTGACGGCGGCGGTAGTGCACAGGAAGCGTTAGGCCTCAAGTTCATTGAAGCTCTGCAGAAGAACACCGACGGTAAACATTCCGCTAAGCTGTTCCTGAATGGTCAGCTGGGTTCCGAGCAGGATACTGTGAACGATGCTGCGATCGGTACACTGGATTTTTCCATTCTGGCAAGTAACAACCTCGCTCCTTTCTCCCCTACTCTGGGTATTCTTTCCCTGCCATACATCTTCGAAAACCTGGATCAGGCTCAGAAGACTGTTGAAGGGTCTGTTGGTGAAGAACTCATCAAGAACACCATTCGTGATTCCGGTGTTCGTATCGTAGGCTGGACTTACTCCGGCTTCCGTGTACTGAGTAACTCTAAGAAGCCTATCCAGAAGCTGGCTGACCTGGACGGTGTCGTGGTTCGTGTTCCTAAAAACGAAATCATGATCGATACCTACAAGTCTTGGGGCAACAACCCTACGCCTATGGCTTGGTCTGAAACCTTCACAGCTCTGCAACAGGGCGTTGTTGACGGTCAGGACACTCCATACACCACTATCTACGCGATGAAGTTTGGTGAAGTACAGAAGTACATCACTGACCTGCATTACCTGTTCCTGCTGGAGCCTCTGATCATTTCTGAATCCCTGTATCAGGATCAGAACGAAGCAACTCAGAAAGCTATTCTGGCAGCAGGTACTGAAGCGACCGCTTACAGCCTACAGTGGCTGAAAGATCAGGAAGCAACCATCAAGAAAGAATTGGTGAGCAAGTACGGCATGCAGATCGATGCTCTGCAGGACGAAGCTGAATGGGCGAAACGCGCTCAGAACGCTGTATGGCCTAAGTTCTACGAATCTGTAGGCGGTAAAGGCAAAGTGAACGAACTGCTGCGCTCTCTGGGTCGTGATGAAATCTAAGGTTTAATTCTTTAAACCGGAGTTTTTATCCATCCAGTCTATGCACCCGCCCGCGGGTGCATAGATCTTTACGGGAGATAGCCACATGGGCAGTAAAATCTTTAAATTCCTCGATAATATTGAAAGCTATATCTGTCGCACGCTGCTGGCCATGTTTGTCACACTGCTGTTTGCTCAGATAGTCTCGCGCCAGTTCTTTGGCTACTCCTTCTCATGGAGTGAAGAGCTTTCCGTATATATGTTTGTATGGTTTGTATTCTTTGGCGCCAGTTACGCCGCTAAACTTGCCGCTCATAACCGAGTCACCTTTCAATACAAATTGATGCCAGCGTGGTTACCACCCATTCTGGAAGTGTTATCCGATCTGATCTGGATTGCCTTCAACTGTTATTTTGTTTACCTGGCATACGACTTCGTATTCCACAAAATGAACCTGTTTTGGAAGTCTCAGACACTGGGTGTACCGATGAAGTACATCTATTTGATCTTACCGATCGCGTTTACACTGATGACGATTCGCATCATTCAGGTGAACTACTACAAACTGGTTAAAGGCATCGACATCCGTGACCCTGACTCTCAAGAACTGGAAGAGTTAATGGACCACGATATTGACGAAGATAAGAAAAAAGACGCCGCATAATCCAGGAGCAGGTCAATGGCTGAAACATCTATTGTACTCATTTTATTCGGGTCCTTTTTGGTCCTGCTGGTGATGGGCGCACCCGTGACAGTAGCACTTGGGGTCGCGGCACTATCATCTTTTCTGTATCTCGAACAGAACCCTATTAAGTTCGTCCAGATTGCATTTACGTCAGTGGGCTCATTCCCGCTGATGGCACTACCCTCCTTCATCCTCGCGGGTGCGTTAATGGAGGCTGCGGGCATATCCAAACGATTAGTAACGCTCGCGGAAAGTTTCGCAGGCCCGGTAACCGGCGGCATCTCCGCTGCAAC
>JAGSHA010000103.1 GCA_023954795.1 Oceanospirillaceae bacterium
CGACGACAGCCGCGCCAATCGCCAGATTCTGATAGGTCGCCAGATCAAATGATTTAGACGACAGTACGGAGAAGATTAGAGCCGGGCAAAACAGATCCATATTGATCTGGTTAGCGGTGGACATATCGGGTTTACGGGCACGGCCGTAGAAAAAGCCAACCGATACAATCGCCACCAGAGGAAACACCGTGAGAAAGATACGCTCTATGAGTAGCAGTGAAGTGTCTTCCATTACGGTGTGTCCTCAGGGGATTTAATCAGGCGAACTTTTTACCGGTAGGCACTACAAGTACCGGGACTTTAGCGCTTTTTACCACTTGCTGTGCAGTATGACTATGATGACCGAAGGTGTTTTCTGAGCCGATCACAATCATATCTGCGTCAATTGTTTTTGCTTCGCGCAGGATGGAGTCGGTGTGATTACCTTCAATGACAACATGTTCAATGTTCAGCTCGACCGGAGCCGGAAGGCTAGCTAATTCATCTTCGCAAAATGCTGCAACACGTTCACGCATCTGATCCTTAATTGCGTTGATACCTTCATCGTGCATTTTCTTCACCAGATCTTCATCCAGATAATTCTGGATCAGAGCGTGGCCCAGTTCGCCAATAGGCTCAACCACATGCAGCATGACGATTTTAGCGTTGAACTGATTGGCCAGGTTTACCGCGTGACGGAAAACCGGACGGGTGTGTTTGCCTAAGGACGTGGTGTACAGGATGGTGTTCATCGCTGGAAGTGCCATCGTTAATTCCTCTGCTGAGTATTCAGGCTGAAGCAGCCTGAATACGTTGGTTTTCATCGGTGCTGGCCGTAGTGCTCAATTTGGGCTGAGTCACCCGATCGACCAGATAAACAATTGATTTATAGTCGATCCCGCTATGGTGGCTAAGGCCAATTTCGCAGGTTCGGCTGGTGGAATAGCCCGTGCGACATTCGCTGACACTGTCTTTGAGTGTACGCAGTGCCGATTTATTCAGTTCTGGTGTACTAAAGCCTTTGTCGCCTGCGAAGCCACAGCAGGTGATTTGGTCAGGAACAACGACCGCAGTGGAGCAGGCATTCATAATGCGCTTCAGTTTTTCCGTTTGCCCCATGCGAGTTGCGCTGCAAGTGATGTGCAGTGCGACCGGTTCATCTGTCGGTTCAAACAGCAGGCGGTCCATCAGGAACTGGTCGATGAAATCAACGGTATCGAAGAGCTTGATCTCTTCACTGATGTTCTCTCGCAGGCGCAGGGTGCAAGGGCTGGTATCTGAGTAGACTGGAATCTCGCCGTTGTTGGTTGCCTGCATCAGAATCTGTTCGATTTCGTTGGATTTAGAATCTGCAGCATCAAACATGCCCTTCGACTGGAACGGCATACCGCAGCACAACTTATCCATATCGTCAGGATAGATGACTTCGAAGCCTGCTTTACGCAGCAGGGCTTCGGTTTTATCTGCCAGAGACGTACGATCCTCATCACCCCGCGCCGGGCCCATCGTGCGGCTGGCGCAGCTAGGCAGATAAACCACTTTAGGTGCACCTGAGTTAGAGACAGGTTTTTGCGTATCGATCTTGGGTGCAGCGGTTGGCATGGACGGCGTCCATTGCTGCACCGCACCGCCGGTTGCCTTGCGGGCAAAACCGGTCACCGCAGACATCACTTTGGTGCCCAGAATGGCATGCGTGGCATCGGCGACTTTAAAGGCCGCTTTGGTTGCTGTGGTGATGCCGCCGTAATGATCAGCAACCCACTGTGCCAGCTTGGTGTGATTTTCATTGTCCCGGCTGCGGATAGAGCGTGTCAGGTTGCCGGTATTGATGCCAACCGGGCAGGTGGTTGAGCACAAGCCGCAGGCAGCACAAGTATCGGTACCTTGATACTGGTATTCTTTGCGCAAGATAGCCAAGCGTTCGGGATCTTCTTTGCTGGCTTCCAGTCGGGCAATTTCCCGCCAGATCACAATCCGCTGACGCGGGCTCAAAGTCAGGTCACGCGACGGGCATGTGGGTTCACAGAAACCACATTCAATGCACTTATCCACAATTGGATCCGCTGCAGGCATCGGTTTCAGGTTTTCCAGATGAACCTGCTTATTGCGGTTGAGGATAACACCGGGATTAAGGATCTCTTGTGGATCAAGCAGTTCCTTCAGCTCCCACATCAATGTGTAGGCGTCGGCGCCCCATTCCATTTCAACGTATGGGGCCATGTTGCGGCCGGTACCGTGTTCCGCTTTCAGAGAGCCATCGTATTTACCAACCACCATCTTACCAACGTCATCCATCAGTCCTTCGTAACGCGCCAGTTCTTCGTCATTATCAAAGGCCTGAGTGAAGACAAAATGCAGGTTGCCCTCAAGCGCATGACCAAAGATCAAGGCTTCATCGTAGTGGTATTTATCAAAAATCTGGTGCAAGTCATGTACGGCATCTGCCAGCTGTTCAACTGGGAAGGCCACGTCTTCGATAATGACCGTGGTGCCAGTCATACGCACCGCACCCACTGCAGGGAACAGGCCTTTTCGAATCGCCCAGTACTTAGCGTATTCCTCAGGATCGGTGGTGAACTCAACTGCTTTAGAGGTTTTCAGGTGAGAGATGGATGTTTTGATCTCTTCGACCTGACCTGTAAGCAATTCCGCTTTTGAGGCACGTGTTTCAATCAGCAAGGCCGCGGCATCTTCCGGCAGATCACGGATAAACGCAGGCATGCCTTCTTTATTCTCAATCGAGTGCAGGCCGGCGCGGTCAATCAGCTCAACAGCTGAGACCGGTGTATCTTTTAGAATTGCCACGGCTTCACAGGTCGTACGGACCGTGTCGAAGAAGATCAGTGCTGATGCCTTGTCAGGGAACTCATCAACGGTCTGGTAGGTAATTTCGGACATAAACCCGAGCGTACCTTCTGAACCGATCATAAGATGCTGCAGAATCTCAATCGGATCTTTGTAGTCGACCAATGCATTGAGTGAATAGCCCGTTGTGTTTTTCAGGCGATATTTGTGATTGATGCGCTCACGTAAAGTGTCGTTCTGGCGGGTCTGCCGCGCGAGTGCATCAAGTGCATCCAGAAGTCCTTTATGGGATGTGCGAAACGCTGCCAACGACTGCTCACAACCGGTATCCAGCTGTGTACCGTCTGCCAGCACCAGTTTCATGCTTTTGAGTGTTCGATAGCTATTCTGTGCAGTGCCACAGCACATGCCGCTGGCATTGTTTGCGGCAATTCCGCCAATTTTAGCGGCATTAATAGATGCCGGATCAGGGCCGATTTTTTTATTAAACGGCGCCAGATATTTGTTTGCGTGACCGCCAATAACTCCAGGCTGCAGCTTGATAGAGCTAGCGTCATCGCTAATTTCATAGCTGTTCCAGCCATCACCTAACTGGATGAGTACGGAATCAGTAATTGCCTGGCCGGATAAACTCGTACCGGCTGCACGGAAAGTGACCGGAATACCATCATCTGCGGCGAGAGCTACAATGCGGGATACTTCATCAGCAGATTCTACGCGCACAACGATCTGCGGAATAAGGCGGTAAAAGCTGGCATCAGTTCCATATGCCAGAGTTCTTAGTGGATCGCTAATCAGACGTGTGTCTGGAATAAACGATTTCAGTTGATCATGAAACGCCTGATACTGCTGTTTCATAGCCCATTAACCTCACCAACGCTCTTCTGCTTTTTAACAAGCAGTTATTTTTATGTCGTATTTTTATGTCGTAAAAAAGGCCACCACTACGCGGGAAGTAGGGTGGCCAAAGGTTTGGCCGTGTTAGCCGTAAGCCGTAGCTGGTAGCCACAGGACGATTTGTGGCCAGAAAACCAGAATCAGCAAGCCAATCAACTGAAGAATGATGAATGGGATAACGCCTTTGTAGATATCGCGCAGCTGTACGTTTGGAGGGCATACACCTTTCAGGTAGAACAGCGCGAATCCGACGGGCGGTGTTAAGAACGATGTTTGTAATGCCATCGCCACGAGCATGACGAACCACACCAGCTCTGGGTTATCCACAACGCCGTAGCCGTCGATATCCAATCCGAGCGCCGATATGACCGGTGCGAGTAGAGGCAGAATAATCAGTGTGATCTCGATCCAGTCCAGGAAGAAGCCCAGCAGGAAGATGACACCCAGAATAAAGAAGATAATGCCGTAAGGACCAAATGGCAGACCGGTCAGGAAGGACTCGATCAGTTCGTCACCCCCCAGCTCACGCAATACCAGTGCGAAACAGGTCGCGCCGATAAAGATTGCAAAGATATAGGCGGTTGTATTCATGGTACCGCCAACAACTTCCTTCAGGACTTTGAAGTTGAATTTGCGGTTATACAACGCCAGCAGTGTGGCACCAAAGGCGCCGACGCCAGAGGCTTCTGTTGGTGTCGCAATACCTGCGAAGATAGAACCCAGTACGACGAAGATCAGTGCCAGTGTTGGCAGAACAGCTTTCATAACGTTCATGAAAGCGCCCATGGTGATCGGTTTAGCGTCCGGTGGAATCGGTGCAGCGTCAGGCTTAACAATACCGGTGATCAGAATGTACAGAATGTAGAAACCACCCAGCATCAGACCCGGAAATACCGCGCCCATAAACAGGTCACCAACAGACAGACCTAGCTGGTCGGCCATGATCACCAGCATGATACTTGGTGGAATCAAAATACCCAGCGTACCGGCAGATGCGATGGTACCCAATGCCAGTGGCATCGCGTAACCCTGCTTGGTCATTGATGGCAGAGACATGACGGCCAGTAGCACAACGGATGCGCCGATGATGCCGGTAGATGCCGCAAGAATAATACCGATAGCCGTTACCGTGATCGCCAGACCACCGCGTACACGACCGAACAGTTCTTGCATGGATTGCATCAGGCGCTCAGCCACGCCGGATTTATCCAGCATGATGCCCATGAAGATGAACATTGGCAGGGCCACCAATATCCAGTTATCCATGATTTTCCAAAGACGGTTCACGACCAGACCCAGTGTGGTGTAATCCAGACCGGTCATCGTGTCCATATACATATCTGCGAGAAAACCGATGCCCGCAAAAATTACGCCTATACCGCCTAATACCCACGCAACAGGGATACCGGTAAATAGCAGGGCGATGAACGAAAGGAACATCGCAATAACAAGAATCTCATTGATATCCATTAAGCATCTCCTCGCATCAACAGAGTAAAGTCACGAATCAGGCGGGAAACCATCGCTAGGGCAAGTAGAGCAAAAGATATAGGAATCGTGCTCTTGATCAGCCAGCGCCATCCCAAGCCGGAAGGTGCGGAGGAGTGTTCGTTAATGCGCCAGGAATCGGCGACAAAATCGAGACTATGGAAGAAAACAATCGCAATAAACGGCATAACAAGAATTAAAATGCCGAGGATCTCAATCACGTGTTTAGTTTTCGCACGGAAAGAGGAATAAAACAGGTCAACACGAATATGGGAGTTGGTTGTCTGCGCATATGACAGACCAAACATGACACCCACAGCATAGAGGTGCCATTGCAGCTCTTCCAACGCGATCAGTCCGCTGGCAAAACCTTTACGCAATACAACCTGAAGAATAATAACCAATACCAGTGCTACATAAGCCCAGGCAACGGTTAAGCCGATGCGCTGAATAAAGCGATCAATGCCATCGGCCAGCGGCACTGATGGAAGCTTTTCGTTTTCAGTCACAGGAATACCCACCCTTTATACACAGTCTTTGTTTTTATAGCCCGTTCCCTGGGAATGCAGACGGGCCCGAAGGCCCGTCTAGCTAAGGTCACGGCTGAAATACAGCGGCGACCTTGTAGAAGCGATTTGAAATTACTTCTGAGCGCGTGGCAGGAATGCATTTGCTTCCCACAAATTGTAACCTTCACGGAAAGTGCTCAGGTCAGACCATACTTTCTTGAAGAATGGGTCGGCAGCAGTTTTTTCAGCAACCACTTCATCCCATTTGGATTCGAAGGTATCCAGCATGGTTTGGTTCCAGTAACGGATCTCTACGCCATTCTGCTCAGCTTTTGCCATGACTTCGAACTGCATGGACTCACCTTCAGCGATCGCATTGGTCATAGACGCTTTACAGGTGGTTTCAATCATGGCTTGCTGTCCTTTGGACATCTTGCCCCAAGCGTCTTTGTTGATCAGCAATTCAAAGACGGTTGCCTGCTGGTGCCAGCCTGGGAAGTAGTTGTACTTGGCAATTTTGTGTAATCCCAAGCGCTGGTCGATAGCAGGCTGAGAGAATTCAGTTGCATCAATTGCACCTTTCTCCAACGCACCGAAGATTTCGCCGCCTGGCAGCTGAACAGTACCAACGCCCAGTTTTTCCATGACAGAAGCACCTAAGCCGAAGAAGCGCATGTTAAGGCCTTTCAGATCTTCAGGTTTTTCGATTGGTTTTTGGAACCAGCCAGAGGTTTCTGGGGAGATGATAGCGCAAGGTGTAACTTTAACGTTGTAACCGGCGTTGTCATACATCTCCTGATACAGGTTCATACCGTTTCCGTAGTACAACCATGCCATGTATTCGCCAGCTTCCGGGCCGAAGGGTACAGCGGAGAACAGTGCAGCTGCTGGCATTTTACCCTGCCAATAGCCTGCAGTTGCATAACCGGAGTTCACCTTGCCGGAGGATACTGCATCTAGAATTTCTGGAGGGCTGACCAGTTTGCCTGGTTCATAAATTTTCATTTTTACTTTGCCATCACTGATCAGTTTTAGCTGATCGGCAACCCAAACGATTGGCGTGCCCAAAGCAGGAAGGTGTGAGCCAAAAGCGATAGGGGTTTTCAGCAGCAGTTTGTCGGCAGCCTGCGCAGGAGCAGAAACGCTCGCGATGGCTGCACTCATAATTGCTACGGAAATCATGGATTTAGCAAACTTTTTCATGACACATCCTCTAGATGTTTAGTTGTTTTTATTAGAGCTGTTTGGACAGAAATACTGTAAATCTATCTATTTACTGCTAGATTGGTATTACCAATTTACCAGCTAATGGTTTTGTACTTTATTTTCTTAGGTGATCATTTGTCAATCAATTTCTCTTCTGGTGGCCTATCTATTGAAGATAGTGCCTCCTAGGAGGTTTTGATTGAAAATTGATCAGATATGGTTTATTCAGTAGGATTGGTAATACCAATTCGTGGTGCAGTTGGTGTATAACGATGGCTAATAGTGTGCGTCGAATTTTTGAAATCTGTATGTTGAAGTGATTACACTATTGGTCTTACCAATGCGGTTATGGGAGTTATTTTGCATGGCATATCAACGGGTTAAGCAACCTAAAATCTCAGATGTAATCATGGAGCAGTTAGAAGCCATGATTTTAGAGGGTAGCTTGAAGCCGGGGCAGCGCTTGCCGCCAGAGCGGGAGTTGGCAAAGCAGTTTGAGGTTTCTCGCCCTTCTTTGCGTGAAGCGGTACAAAAGTTGGTTGCGAAAGGATTGTTGATTAGTCGTCAGGGCGGAGGCACTTTTGTAGCCGAGGATCTGGGTGGGTCTTTTTCCGATCCGTTGCTGGAGTTGTTTCGCACCCATCCTGAAGCCCAGTATGATCTTCTTGAATTTCGTCATGCGCTTGAGGGGGTCACTGCATACTATGCTGCGCTGAGAAGTACACCTGCTGACAAAGAAGCGATTAAGCAGTGTTATTCAGACCTGGAGCACTATCACGAGACTAAGCAGTTCGATAAAGAGGTGTACGCAGATGTGGACTTTCATTTGGCGATCGCTGAGTCCACACACAATATGGTTTTGCTGCATATGATGCGTGCGCTATTCAGCCTGTTGCGTCAGCACGTTTGGGATAACCTGCAGAATATTTACCCTAAAGCGGATTATCGCGAAAAGATCCATTGTCAGCATAAAGTGTTGATGGATGCGATTCTGTCCGGTGAACCTGAAAAAGCACGCGAAGCAGCTCATCATCATCTGGCTTACGTTGAGGACGCGTTGTTGGAAGGGCAGAAGGAGAACACCCGTTTGGAGCGTGCATTGAGGCGTGCAAATATCTCACCTGAGCTCTAATTGTATAAATACTACAAGAAAAGTCCAAACCAGACCTGCTGTAGACTTTTTAGTCACTATTATGTAGTATTACTACAAATATAATAACGACACAAAAAGAACGATAGCTTTGTTGCGGTGCAGCATGGTGGCTGGGCCGCACGAATTAGAGCTGTTAAGAATTTCTGCGTAAATTCCGAGTGGAGAAGGCAAAGTGCAAGATTTCATCGAAGATCTCGATCCTGTAGAAACGCAAGAGTGGCTGGAGGCCCTGGAGTCAGTTGCCAAAAATGAAGGCGATGACCGCGCGCGTTTCATCCTGAGTGAGCTAGGCAAAAAAGCTGCTGACATGGGAGTAGGTTCTCAGACAACGCTGACAACCCCGTACCGCAACACGATTGCACCAAGAGATGAAGCCCGTATGCCGGGTGACCTGTTTATGGAACGTCGTATCCGTTCCTTTATTCGTTGGAATGCGATGGCAATGGTTATGCGTGCCAACGACAACGATGAAGGTCTTGGCGGTCACATCTCTTCCTTCTCCTCTTCCGCAACACTCTATGATATCGGCTTTAACTACTTCTTCCGTGGTAACGATGGCGGTCAGGATGCTGACATGGTGTTCTTCCAGGGTCACATCGCACCAGGTATCTACTCACGTGCATACCTTGAAGGTCGTTTGACTGAAGAACAGATGGATAACTACCGTCGCGAAGTTGATGGTAAAGGTCTGTCTTCTTATCCTCACCCTTGGTTAATGCCTGATTTCTGGCAGTTCCCAACAGTATCCATGGGTCTGGGTCCGATCCAGGCTATCTATCAGGCACACGTTATGCGTTATCTGTCTGCGCGTAGCCTGATTAATCGTGCTGACCGTAAGGTATGGGCGTTCCTGGGTGATGGTGAGTGTGATGAGCCTGAATCTCTGGGTGCTATCTCACTGGCAGGTCGCGAGCAACTGGAAAACCTGGTGTTCGTTGTTAACTGTAACCTGCAGCGTCTGGACGGTCCGGTTCGTGGTAACGGCAAGATCGTACAGGAACTGGAAGGTGTGTTCCGTGGTGCTGGCTGGAATGTCGTTAAATGTCTGTGGGGCCGTCACTGGGATCCACTGTTTGAGAAAGACGACAAAGGTCTGCTGCAGAAACGCATGGACGAAGTCTGTGACGGTGAGTTGCAGAACTACAAGGCAAATGGCGGTGCTTACACCCGCGAGCATTTCTTCGGTAAATATCCTGAACTGCTGGAGATGGTTAAAGATC
>JAGSHA010000480.1 GCA_023954795.1 Oceanospirillaceae bacterium
GCAGAAAATGGCACGGATGCCAGCAGCAAGGTTTTGATACGGCGCTCACCCAGTATCCAGAATCCACTGATCAGGAAGAACAGGGTTGCCAGCAGAAAACCGACCCACTGCAGCGCCAACGCAAACAGCACCACCAGCGCCAGCAGTTTGGCAACCAGCGCAAAGTCATAACCGTGCAATTTTAGTGTGCTGCCCTCACCCCGTTCGGCCGTCAGCAACAGGGCGATGGATAACCCGCCACACAGCAGAGCCAGTGCATTGGGGACGGTCTGTGCGTGGAACGGCTCAAATTCATCGCCGGGTAACAGGGGAATCTGACCGGCGTAGACACCGTAAGCGACAGACAGCAGCAGGAAAATCAGGCCGCCGATATGGTCTTTACAGATATTCATGGAACACTCCCGAGGCTCTATACATCAGCCTTGGCTTAAAAAGCTCCGGCTAGCCCGCGACAGAAGACAGAGCGGGCACCGGAGGGAAGAGAAAACGCAATAGCGTCGATGTGTTTACTTCAGGAAGCCCAGCTCGCGCATTAGTGCACCGACTTCGGTTTCCTGCTGTTCGAGGAAGCTGACAAACTCTGCATCCGGTTTGAAGATCTCAGTCCAGCCGTTACGTGAGCGTACGGATTCCCACTCGTCGGTTGCGTACATCTTCTTCAAAACCTCGACGTATTCGGCTTTGTCGGCATCAGAAACACCTGGAGCGGCAAAGAAACCACGCCAGTTGACGAAGGTTGCGTCGTAACCCAGCTCTTTCAGGGTCGGTACTTCAGGGGCTGCATCGGAACGCTTGTTGCCGGTCATAACCAGAATGCGCACTTCGCCCGCCTCTGCCAGTGCCAGTGCTTCACTGAAGCCGGTGGAAAGCAGCTCGGTTTCACCTGAAAGCAGGCCTGCCATCGCTTCGCCGCCCGCATCGTAAGCCACGTAGCGCACCTGACGCGGATTGCCGCCAGCGGCTTTGAATGCCATGGCTGCGACCAGATGGTCCATGCTGCCTCGGGCGGAACCGCCGGAGATTTTGACTTTGCGTGGGTTCTCACGGTAATCCGCAACCACTTGCTCAAAGCGGGTGTAGGGCGAGTCTTTCTTCACGACAAACGCACCAAAGTCGCCGATGGTTGCTGCAATTGGAGTCAGATCACGGAACGACTGTGGGAATACCTTAGACAGAGAGCGGATCACGATAGGGGTAGAGTTCACCATGAGCGTGTCTTTTTTCTGAGCCGCTGTTTCGATCAGATGGGCAATCGCTTTACCGCCACCACCGCCGGACATGTTTTCGTAAGAGACAGTGTCGACCAGACCTGATTTAGACAGGGCTTCGCCGGTACCACGTGCTGTACCGTCCCAGCCACCCCCTGCGCCGCCGGGGATCAGAAAGTGAACACTGTCCATCGCTGATGCACTGAATGAAGCGCCTGCGGTCAGGCAGGTGGTCAGTACGGCAGCGATCAACGTTGAACGTTTACGGAACTGGGGTTTGTTAAACATGGGACACAGACCTCGTTGTTGTTTTTGTGTATGCCCCTAAGTTAGATCTACGCGATTTTTTTAAACAGCTTGTGGTCTTAATGGCTTTTTAAAACCTAAAAGACATTTTGTTCATATTGTTTACGGGTATTTGAAAAGTGAATTGGCTAAGCTCAGACATATAAAACGCAGCAATATAATAAGCATGACGATACTCAATCGCTTAAAACTCAAAAGCCGGATGATCCTGATTCTGGGACTGATGGCACTGGTACAGACGGGCCTTATCGGTCTTTTTGCGCTGCATTACCTGCAGCAGTCCCTTGATGAGCAGATCGGCCAGCGCGCACTGCACGTGGCGAAAACCATCGCCGCCATGCCGTCTGTGGTTGATGCCGTCGAGCGAGGAGATATCCGGTATTTGCAGCCGATCAGTTTGCTGCTGGCAGAAAAAACACAGGCGCGTTTTGTGGTGATCGGCAATATCAATGGGACTCGCTTGGCCCATCCTAATCCGTACAAAATTGGTCAGTCGATGGCGGATGATGAAGGAGATGATAGTGCCGAAGCGCTGGTGCACGGTAAGGGCTATATCTCCAAAGCGTTGGGTAGCCTTGGTTGGTCGATGCGCGGTAAAGCACCGATCTACAGTGTGGATGGTCATAAAGTGGTCGGGGTCATCTCGGTGGGGTATGACCTCAACCGGGTGGCGGATATTATCCAGCGTTATCGCCTGACGCTGATCTTAGTGATTATCGGGTCTTTTGCGCTGAGTGCCTTGATTGCGGTGTGGTTTGCCAATCACTTTAAACAGGCGATTTTTGGTCTGGAACCGGAGCAGATCGCGCGCCTGTTTGAAGAACAAAAAGC
>JAGSHA010000031.1 GCA_023954795.1 Oceanospirillaceae bacterium
AGGGTCAGGAATGGCAGAGTAAACGGTGCAATCATACTGACAATCGCCGTCATACTGACCGATAACGCCGTATCACCCCGCGCCAGATAGGTGATCATGTTAGATGTCGCGCCACCCGGTGCAAACGTAAGAATCATCAGACCCACCGCCAACGCAGGCGGTAATTCAAGCAGGCTTACCACAATAAATCCGAGCACCGGTAACAACAGCAACTGCATTGTTATCCCGAGACATGTAATCCCCGGTCGCTTGAATACCTGCCGAAAATCAGAGATCGATAATGACAACCCAACCCCGAGCATAATGGTAAAAAGTGCGGCAGGCAGAACCACCTGAGTCATCAAACTGCTTTCCATGTTTACACCTGTCCTGTGTTACAAAATGTCGATTTGGCCTGTAGAAAACCGGCGCAATCACCCGCCATAACAGGGCTGCCGAAGTATGCCCACATATACTGTGGATAACTCTGTGGGTTTAGACTCGAAAACGTCATCAAAGCCACGTAAATCCTTAACACTCAGCATATTGATCATTTTTTGACCACATAATTTCAAACTATAAAAATCAATAGGTTACATGCACTTCAGCAGAAGATTTCTATAATTTATCGCTAATTTGTTAAAGTTCCCAGCATTCCTGAACAAAACGCCGAAACTATGAGAAAATCCCGTTTGGCAGAACCTTTTACACCCCCTGAATTCAGGGACGCACACGCTAATTAAGAGTATTCTTATACACCATGAGTAGAGAACTGAGTCAACAGCAAGCCGCAGAACGTGTCACGCTCATTGGCGCCATACTCGACTTCGTCCTGGGCATCGCCAAAATAGTGGTCGGCATCCTATCCCATTCCAGTGCTCTGGTGGTCGATGGTATCCATTCATTATCCGATCTGGTCACCGATGGAATGGTGGTGGTTGTCCTGCGCATCTCTCATCAGGAGCCGGATGAAGATCACCCTTGGGGTCATGGTCGTTTTGAAACCGTGGGTACGGTCGTATTGGGCTGCGCGCTCATCGCTGTTGCCGGTGCGATGGCCTATGAAAGTATTAAATTGCTGTTTACCGATACGCAACCGCTCACACCTGAGTGGCCTGCGCTGGTGATTGCAGCCTTATCCATTGCGGGTAAAGAGTGGATTTTCCATTACACCATGCGCGTGGGCAAGGCGATCAAGTCCGATCTGGTAATTGCCAATGCCTGGCACAGCCGCACCGATGCGCTGTCGTCTATTGTTGTATTGATTGGTGTCGCCGGTGCCATGATGGGCGTTTGGTGGCTCGATGCACTGGCCGCACTGGTCGTCTCTGTGATTGTTGGTAAAATCGGCTGGGAAATGACCTGGGATAGTATCAAGGAGTTGGTTGATACGGCCCTGCCGGAGGAACGCATCGCGGCCTACCATGATGTGGTCATGCAGGTAGAGGGCATTCTCAACGTCCATAGCTTTAAAAGTCGGAAGATGGCCGGTCAGAGCCAACTGGAGATGCATATACAGGTATCACCGACATTGTCTGCATCCGAAGGTCATTATATCGGCGATACTGCGATCTGCCGTCTGCAGGAGGCATTCGAAGACGTGGGTCATGTCATCTTCCATATCGATACCTACGATGACGAAACCGAGCAGGTGTGTAAAACACTCCCATTGCGCGGCGAAGTTGAGCGCGAGATTCATGCAGGGCTCTCACAGATCGCACCTGATCTGGCAGCGCCTATGCGTCTGGTCCTGCACTACAATGATGGCATTGATGCAGAACTGTTCTTCGCATCCGACTCGTTATTGAATCCAACGCTAGCCAGTGAGCTGAAAGCCGCTATGAATCACCCGGTCTGGCTGGAAAACGTAAGTATCTGGATCAGTAATGATGGGCAACATTAATTGAGTAACTATCAACGTCCGAGCCATCGTCAGCAAAGCGAACTGATCATCAAGAACAGTCGCTTTATCACGACTGTGGCGCCCACCCCCGATAAAACCAGCGCTGATACCTTTGTTCAGCAGTTACGCGAAGAACACCCATCGGCCAATCACAACTGCTGGGCCTATGTCGCGGGTTCTCCCGATGATTCCCGGCACTGGGGATGCAGCGATGACGGTGAACCCAAAGGAACCGCTGGCCGCCCGATGCTCAATGTACTCTCACACAGTGGACTGGGAGACATCAGTGTTGTCGTCACCCGATACTTCGGGGGTATCAAGTTGGGCACCGGCGGTTTGGTACGGGCTTACAGTCAGGCTGTGCGCGAAGGTCTGGACGTACTCGAGCTGGAGGATGTGGTTGCCAAAACACCTATACAGATCAGTGCAGACTTTTCTATGACCGGTCAGCTTGAGTACTTACTGGGTCAGTTCGATGTGAATATCACCCAGCGTGACTGGCAAGCTCAATTGTTGATTGAAGGGTTGATCGAGACGTCGAAACTGGAGGATTTCCAGCAAGCCCTCCAGCCTTACTCCGCAATCACTCTATCCAAATGCGAGTAAGCCGCCTCCAGCGCAGGTTCGCGCTGCTCATGTAAGCAACGCTCAGGTAACAGCCGTAATATTTGCATCCGCGACAGCACGTTGTGCACGACATCGTTCGTGCCGATAACATAGACTTCACGGCAGGCCGTTTGTGAATCGATGATCATATCTTCGATCGCCATGGCAGTAGACACATCAATCATTGGCACCCGACTGAAATCCAAAATCAATGCATCATGCTTCTGAGCTTGCTGTAGCTTCTGGATGATCCCTTTGGCGGCCCCATAACTGACAGGCCCATTGAAGTGATAGAGCAAGATGCGTCCGCCCGCTTGTCTTAGCACTTCATTTTCGCGCGGACTGAGCAAGTCATGCTCGTCATCAGCATCACTGATCACCTGAACGGCCGCGACCTGAGTGTCGGCCAATCGCTTAACCGTAATGATATTCGCCAGAAAAACACCGGCTAATACGGCTGTCACCAGATCAACAAATACGGTCAACCCAAACACCAACAGCATTAACGCGACCACAAACATCGGTGCCCGATGTAAACGCTGCAGGAACTTCCAATCGATGATATCGATCCCTACTTTGATCAGAATGCCCGCCAATACCGCATGGGGGATATTTTCTGCCAACGGCCCTGCGCCCAACACGATAGCCAACAAAGCCAACGCATGAACACTGCCTGAGATAGGCGTCTTACCCCCGGCACGGATGTTCACCACCGTACGCATCGTTGCTCCCGCGCCGGGTAAACCACCAAACAAACCCGCGACCATATTACCGACCCCCTGCCCCACCAGCTCACGATCCGAGTTATGGTGGGTTTTGGTCATATTATCTGCGACTAAGGAGGTCAACAGGGAATCCACAGAGCCTAATGCGGCCAACATCAGCGCCGCCTGCACCATCTCCTGAAACAGATCTGCATCAAATGTCGGCCACTGCAACGATGGCAAACCCGTTGGTATCTCGCCAATAACCGTCAGGGAACTGTCCCGCAGCAAGAACAACGACAGCAACGTACCAATAATTAGCGCAACCAATGGTGAGGGGATCAGCGTGGCTAACCGGCGTGGCCAGAAAAAAAGAGTCGCCAGTGATAGCAAACCTAAAAACAAGGCGCTGACGTTAGATTGTTCAATAAATACCGGGAGCGCTTCAACAGCGTCAATCACCCCGCTGGGTGCGGCGTGCCCCAGCAAAGGCCCGAGCTGGAGCAGAATAATAATCACCCCAATGCCACTCATAAACCCGGATATCACCGGAAATGGCACCAGCGTGATGTATTTCCCCAATCGCAACAATCCGAACAGTGCCTGAAATGCACCACCCATAATAACCACGGTAAAGGCCAGTATTGGCCCGCTGTTGGGGTCAATCGCAACAAACTGGGTAAAGACGGCCGCCATAACAACGGTCATAGGCCCTGTCGGACCGGATACTTGAGAGGGTGTACCACCAAAAAGCGCAGCAAAAAGGCCCACACAAATTGCGCCGTAAAGGCCAGCAATTGCCCCCACACCTGAAGAAACCCCAAACGCCAGCGCCAATGGCAAGGCCACCACTGCCGCCGTCAGGCCGCCATAAAGGTCTCCACGAATATTGGACGTACTGAACCCCGAAATCAGCTGCACCCCGAATACCCCTATCCTGTGGCGGGCAAATAAGCAGTCTACGCAGCGAAGCGGTTCACCGTAAATCCTTACATGGTCGAACATCAGGCCCTAGTTAGTGACCGTATCATCAATGTCGGTGGGAGATTGTGCTGCAGAGAGCTGCGCGAGCTCATTCGGATCCCTGCGATAGATATCGGTGCGAAACTGCAATACTCCACTATCCCTATCCACCCACGCCGTCCGATACCGTGTAAAGATCTCCACATCACCCGGCAGATCGGAAATACTGGCTGCTTCTGTTTCCAGCTGAGTATCCAGATAAGACAGCGGTTGAGCCTCGCTTTTTTCAAGTAACAGTTGCGCCAGTAAGCGTGGATCTTCGATCCGAATACAACCGGAGCTGAATGTGCGCCTTGGCTCATCGAACAAGTGTTTACCCGGCGTTCCATGCATATAAATAGAGAAATCATTTGGAAAGATAAACTTTAATTGGCCAAGGGGGTTTGTATTACCCGGAGGCTGCCAGAAGCGGTACTGTTCAGACAACGCACCACGATAAAAGCGGGACATATCCAGCTCTTCCACTGCCACAACATTCGGTTGGTGATGCCAGCCCTTCACCAATTTTATACCCAGGAGATCAAATTGTTCTCGCTGCTCCTGTAGCTTGGGCAGGATATCTTCAAACGCAATTCTGCGCGGCACATTCCAGTCCGGATTGAATTCCAGCGCTTTTAAGGTGCTATTCATGACCGGCGTTGGCCGCTCCTTGCGCCCAACAATAACCCGCATCTCGACGATAAGTTGGTCATCGCGATAATAACGTAGCTGATAGTCTGGAATATTGATTTCAATGTAATCCCGCCGCAGTGCTACCTGGTCAACCTGCTCTCTCTGCCTGTTTACCATAAGCTGCTGCCAACGCTTACGCGGCGAGATATTCAACGCTCGACGCGTATCCGGCCCAACAATGCCATCGACTTTCAACCCATGCCGGCGCTGAAACGTGACGACCGCAGATGTCAGCCTGGAATCAAAATATTGTCGGTTGGATATCGGATGGTCATAGGGATAATCACCCAGCGCTCTCAGGCGTTCACGTATCCGCCTGACCTGTGCATGCTTCCGCCCCTCTCGCAGCAGAAACCGTCCTGTCAGAGGGTCCCAGCGTCCGGTTTGAGCCAGTTGCCTGTAATGCTGGATCGCGGCATCTATCGAATTGAACTGCGCAGAACGGTGCTTCTGATGATCTGTAAAACCCAACCAATCCGTAGACTGACTCTCAGTTTCACACAATGCTGACCGTTCACTAGACCCGCAAGAAACGTCTATTCCATGACCCGTTGTCGCCCAAAAAAGCAACACAAATGATGCGGGTAGATAGGCAATATTCATTGTTCCCGTCTCCCGTAAAAAAAACCTGAAGTAATCAGATTAGCGGCCGATACCCCATCCTGAGGAACTAATAGGCTCCGCTGTATTCATTCAGGGATACAAATCAGTTTAGCAAAGCCTTATTCTCTTGTTTGGCTAAGAGTTAATTTATAGGACGGTGCCGCACAGGATGATTGCGGGCTTTCCAGGGTAAACGCGTTGCAGTTTTGGATTAACGCGTGAGGGGTTGTATGAAATTCGCTGAAAACACCGGTCAAGCTGCGGAGTACCTGCGGCAAGCGATACCACTAATGGTGAAGCATAATATTCCACCAAATCCACTCAACTACGCGTTGTGGTATACCTATGTATCCAATCGTGTACCGGAGTTGAATCAGGAACTGGATAAAACACTGACGACCTATGGCACCTGCCCAAATCTGGTTGGCGAGCAGATGTTCCGCCAGCATATGATTAAAGACGAGGTCGACAGCGCAGAGAACGTTCAAGCCGGGTTGATTGCCCTGGTGAATGATCTGCATGAACATGCGTCCGAGACGGCTGAAGAAACTAAAAACTATTCTGATACGCTGCAAGATAGCCTGGAAGCCCTTCAGGCAGACGGCGGTCCGGCGCTGCCTCTGGAAAGTATTATCCAGACCCTGGCGCGTAAAACACAGGATATCAGCGATAGCACTCAGCGCTTTCAATCGCGTATCGATGATGCGCAATCAGAGATCGAATCGCTGAAAGCCGAACTCGAAAAAACCCGGCAGGACGCACGCGTCGACCCTCTCACGGGGCTCTTCAACCGACGCGTCTTTGAAACCGAGCTCGGTACCCTGCTTTACGGTGGTAACGCCGGTGCCGTCACACTGGTGATGGTCGACGTTGATCATTTCAAGAAATTTAATGACACGTACGGCCACCTGATGGGCGATAAAGTGCTGCAATACGTAGGCAAACTGTTACGTGATTTCTGCCCTGAGCCCATGTTAGCAGTGCGCTATGGCGGTGAAGAGTTTGCGGTGATCATGCCCGCGCTGACAGCAAGCAAGTCGGCGGAACTGGCAAATGCGATACGTGAGAAAATTCAGGCGATCCGCATCAAGCAGAAAAAATCAGGCGAAGTCATCAGCTCGATTACCGCGTCATTTGGTGTCGCTGAAAGCCGTCAGGAAGATTCAATCAACACCTTGATTGAGCGTGCAGATAAAGCGCTTTACAGCGCGAAGGAAGGCGGACGCAATCGGGTCAAAATAGCGCCCTGATCAAAGCGTCTACGTCACCCAATAAAAAACGGGTAGCCTGAGCTACCCGTTTTTTATTCTCTGAGCGCTGAATCCTCAGTGCGCCTGAAGCGTTGCCTTACTTAGCAGGCTCACGCATCGTAACAAACTCTTCCGCGGCAGTTGGATGGATACCAATCGTAGAATCGAATACGGCTTTGGTTGCCCCCGCTTTCAGCGCAATGGCAATGCCCTGAATGATCTCTCCTGCATCTGGCCCGACCATATGCACACCCAGCACTTTGTCACTGTCACGATCAACCAGCATCTTCATAAAGGTCTTCTCGTCACTGCCGCTCAGCGTGTGTTTCATGGCCCGGAAGTTGGATTTATATACATCCACATTTTCGTATTGTTCACGCGCCTGCTCTTCCGTCAGGCCCACCGTGCCAATATTTGGCTGGCAGAATACCGCGGTTGCAATCAGATCATAATCCACTTTCTGATCCTGACCGCCGTAAAGGTTACGTACCAGTACCATCCCTTCAGCCAATGCAACAGGGGTCAGCTGAATCCGGTCAATCACATCACCAATCGCGTATACAGAAGGCACGTTAGTCTGGAACTGATCATTCACTACAATCGCGCCATTTTTGCCCTGCTCAATACCCAGCGCTTCTAATCCCAGACCCGTCACTTTCGGATTACGGCCGGTAGCATACATAATTGCATCCGCTTCAACGGTAGACCCATCGGTCAGGGTCGCCAGCAACGAACCGTCAGCCTGCTTTTCAATCGCGGTAATATTGGTATTGAAACGCAGATTAATATCTTTCTTCGCGACCTCTTCTGCAGTGAACTCACGCACTTCGTTATCAAAGCCACGCAGGAACATTTCACCGCGATAGATCAGATCCGTTTTCGCACCCAGGCCAGCGAAGATACCCGCAAACTCAACGGCGATGTAACCGCCACCGACAACAATGGCGCGTTTCGGAAATTCATCCAGATAGAACACTTCATTGGAACTAATCACATGTTCGCTACCCGGAAACTCCGGTACGTTTGGCCAGCCGCCTACCGCAACCAGAATCCGTTCTGCCGTATAGGTTTTGTCACCCACCGCAACAGTGTGTGCATCTACCAGGGTTGCACGCCCATTAATCAGCTCACAACCGGAATTGACCAACAGGTTGTTGTAGATACCATTCAGACGCTCGATCTCTTTGGTCTTGTTGTCACGCAACGTCGGCCAGTCAAATTGAGCTTCGCCTGAGGTCCAGCCAAAACCACGTGCATTCTCAAAGTCTTCAGCATAATGAGAAGCATATACAAACAGCTTTTTAGGTACACAACCTACGTTCACACAAGTACCGCCCAAATGGCGGTCTTCAGCAACGGCGACTCTTACGCCCATCGCTGCGGCCATACGTCCAGCACGCACACCACCGGAACCGGCACCAATTACAAACAGGTCAAAATCAAAATCTGCCACAATGCGGCTCCTTCTGCTCAATGTAAGTTGCGGGGATTACTCTAGCGTGTGACGCGACAATCTACCAATAGAAAACCGCTAACCGAAAGATTGCATCTCTCTATCATCATCACGCTAACCGCTTCAACAGCATAACTTTTTTTGTAGGCAATACTCACCAACAAACTTCATTTGGTACACTGTGTTGCATCTTTTACCCCGGAGATTAACTTCAGATGAAACTCATTTGCTTCAACGTAAACGGCCTGCGTGCCCGCCTGCACCAGCTAAAAGCCGTGATCGACAAATACCAGCCCGATGTCATCGGCATTCAGGAAACAAAGGTTTCTGATCCAGAATTCCCGGTTGCTGATGTCGAAGCGCTGGGTTATCACGTTGAGTTTCACGGCCAAAAGGGACACTACGGTGTGTGTCTGATCTCGAAAGAGAAACCGCTGACATTACAAAAGGGCTTTTCCGGCGACGCCGAAGATGCACAGCGCCGTATGATCATGGGTGAATATAATGACGGAAACGGTGGTACCGTGCTCATTCTCAACGGTTACTTCCCTCAGGGTGAAAGTGTTGATCATGAAACCAAGTTTCCAGCAAAAGAGAAGTTTTACGCGGACCTTCAGGTCCATCTGCAGGAGAACTGTGATCCAACAAAACCTATCGTTGTGATGGGTGATCTGAACATCTCTCCAGAAGACATTGATATCGGTATCGGTGAAGACAACCGTAAACGCTGGCTACGAACCGGCAAGGCCAGCTTTCAACCGATTGAGCGTGAATGGCTTGGCACTTTGAAAGGCTGGGGGCTGACCGATACATTCCGCCACTTGTACCCGGATAATAGTGAAACCTTCAGCTGGTTCGACTACCGCTCGAAAGGTTTTGATCGTGAGCCAAAACGTGGCCTGCGCATTGATGGCATTTTGGTCACCGACACGTTATTGAAGAAGTGTGTAGACGCGGGAGTAGATTACGAAATTCGCGGAATGGAAAAACCGTCTGATCACGCGCCACTTTGGGCCGAGTTCAAACTGTAAACAACACGCTGTCTATTCTTCATAGTCCGTCGGGCAGACAAAGCCCGGCGGTTTAACCACCAACAGGTCACAGGGTAACGATCCCAGCATCCGCTCGACGGTACTGCCACTAAGAATTCGCTCCAGCATCCCTTTTGCCACATGCCCTACCACCAACAGTGACACCGGAATTCGCTGAGCATAGTCTGGCAGCACTTTGTGTGCCTCACCTTCCAGAATACTCACCTCCGGACTGCCTGCACCTAGCCCATAAGGATCGAGCAACGTATCGATACGTTCTCGATGCTCTTCCAGCACCTTACTTTGTAACGCTTCGTAATCAGTCACTACATGTTCATCAAAAATGGCCGAATGAGGCAACGCATGAAAGCTATGAACCACCCGCATCTGACTGCCCAGTATTAACGCCATCTGCTGTGCCATATCCAGTACCGCGTTATCCAACGCAACAGGTTCCGGACAAGGATGAAACGGATCAATACTCGCGGCCAGACCTATCTGATCCGGCCAGCCTTGTTTCCTCGCTAGCAGTAGTGGCACCGGACACTCACGAATCAATGTGCGTTCAGCATCAGTGGAAAACAGCTCGGTGATCATACTGTGGTGAGTCATAGAGGTGATCACCAGATCCGGCTCAAATCGCTGTATTTTTCGCATGATCCCTTCAACCAGATGAGGCTCCCAATATACGTCCACGCCCACCTTGATCTGCTGCGCTTCAAGCTGCGCGGCTATTTTTTCAATCTTTGCCTCGACACCTTTCACGTAACCATGCTCTGCGTGCAGCTCGGCTTGCTTATCGAACAGATAATCCCGATGCAGCGCGCGACTGTAGACAGAACAAAATAGCTCAACTGATGCGCCACACAACTGTGCAAGTCGACCGGTCCTGGCCAATAGTGACGCATTATCATCTTCCGGACTGAGTTGAACGAGAATTCGCTGTATACCGGACATAGGCGATTCCCAGAGAGTTTCAGAATATGTAAGAAAGCTTAGCTCATTCTTATATGATCGCTCGCCATCTATGTATTCCGCTCAACCGTTCGTTTCCTTTATGTCATTTCAGAATAGAACCTACGCTATTTCTACAAAATCAGGTCTAAAAACCGACTTTATATTAGATATTAATAATATATAATATAAAGCAATTCTAATTTCACTTTACGTTCTGAATTCAACAGGGATTACACAATGACTATCAATGCTGCACTACGCCTGATGGCGGGCACCGTCATCATTGCCAGCCTGGCTCTGGGCACATACGTCAATGAATATTGGTATTACTTAACAGGTTTTGTTGGTCTGAACCTCTTTCAATCGGCATTTACCAAGTGGTGTCCGGCAGTCGCAATCTTCCAGATGGTTGGGCTGAAGGCAGAATCCTGCAGCACCGGTGGTATGACCGTTAATCAGGGCGTGCACATCATTGCGGGCCTGATCGTTATGGCAACGGTTGCGGCGGTTCTGTTTGCAGGCGTGACCAGCCAGCTGCTGATCGTTACGGCCGTTGTGGGTGTGAGCCTGGCTCAATCCTCTGTAACAGGCTGGTGCCCGGCAATCATGATCGCTCGTCTGGTTGGTTTCAAACAGACAACGGCAAACTAAGTACCCCGTCCCGGACACGTTTGCTTAACCCCGGGGCACGCTTCAACACACTCCTCTATCCGGAGCTTTACACCGCCCTTTGTGGCGGTGTTTTTTATTCCGCACGATGCTTCAGCTGCCCTTTCTCCGCTCTACTCATAAATTCCCAATCAATTCATCAAATCTGTCGTTCAGAAAAGGTAATTACGGCCGATGTTGTTTACAATATTTAGCGCTAATACCTTTGAATCACATAAGGAAATTCGGTTGGCCATTCGTCTTCTCAATCTTCTGGCTCCGGCAACGATCCTATTTATCGCAGTTGCACTACTGATAGATCCGGTTTCTCTGCTTTCTACCGCCAACAAAACATTCCTAGGCCAGCTACCTTATGCGCTGGCTCTGGTTGTTGCACTGCTTGCGTATGGCTTTAATCGAAATCAGATTCTGTTTGCAACACTGAACCTGATCAGTGCGTATCTGATGATTCAATTGGGATTGCAGGTCAGCCTCGACCAACCGAATGCCTACGTCCTGTTCAGCATACTCAGCATCCTGCTGCCGATTAATATTACGTTTATCGCAACCTACGGTGAGAGAGGCCTATTTACACCACTGGGGCTGACACGTCTGGCAGGCTTATTACTGGGATACTTGTTGCTCGGCCTGCTGTGGTCCAATGATACGCTGGCAGCACAACTGCCCAACCTGCCGACTAATATGTTCGAAATGTTCTTCGCCGAGCGTTTCCTGAGCAACATGTCTGCCGTATTTTATGGCGTAGCCCTGCTGACGACTCTGATCTATTTTGTTACCCAGCGAGGTCACGGCAGTGCGGGGGTGTTAATCTCGCTGGTTGCCAGTCTGGGCATGTTTATCTGGTTTGACCTGCCGAATATATCGACTCTACTGGTCACCGCAGCACTGATCGCGATGGGGATTGCTGTTGTACAAAGCAGCCACAAAATGGCCTATCTGGACGAGCTCACGGAGATACCCGCGCGCCGCGCCTTGCAGGATAAGCTGGCAACATTAGGTAAGCGCTATACGCTGGCAATGGTCGATATCGATCACTTCAAGAAATTCAACGATACCTACGGCCACGATATCGGGGATCAGGTGCTGCGTATGGTGGCAGCCAAACTGGCATCCGTCAGCGGTGGCGGTAAGGCCTATCGCTACGGTGGTGAAGAGTTCACGCTGGTATTTCCGGGAAAAGACGAAGCCCAGGCATTGCCTTACATTGAGCAACTGCGTGAACTGATCGCCAACTATCCGCTGTATATTCGTGACGAGCAGCGCCCTGAAGATGAAAAACGGGGTGCCCAAATGCGTAAACAGAAGGAAAAGTCAGACCACACAAACGTCACCATCAGCATCGGTGTGTGTGAGAAAACAGACGAACATCTGGATGCCATGGCGGTTATGAAGCAGGCCGATAAGGTGCTATATGAAGCGAAGAACAACGGCCGCAACCAGTCGGTCGCGGCGCATTACAAGCCAGAGACGCCTAAGCGTCGGCGCACACGCAAAGACTACGCATAATCAGTAACAATCAGAAGCTGTAACGCAGCCTCGCGTACACACTGCTGGCATCTTCAAACTGCCCAAAGAAGGTGTGGTCTTTGTTGCCCAGAAAGATATTAGCGCCTGTTACCAATGAGGTACTATCGTCGAAACGGTAGGTAACTGACGGGCGCAAAAACATATCCTCGTCGGATGGCGACCAGTAGTTAAACCAGGACAAAATCAGATTGTCCTGCATCGTCCGATATGTCAGGCGCAAGGTCCATACATGACGTTTTTCATCCGGACGATAGCGAGAGTTACCATCCGTATGTGTTAACGCTGAGTAATCCTGTATCCACTCCAGATAGTACTGGGTTGCAGCGGTCAGATTAGCTACCAGTTCTTGCTCGTATCCCAACAGCACCCTTAACTGATCATTCGGCACCCGAGGGTCATCACCACGGTGATCTTCGCCTTCATACCAGCCTAGTTCTGCATTCGCGATGCCTGCTCCCAGATTACCCCGTACGCTGGCTCCGTAGGTGTTCAGACGACTGAAATAAGCATCACCTCCTGCGGTCATCGCATTAGGCTGTTTCCAGAAGCCACGATAGGCGTACAGCGCCCACTCTGTACTTGCCTGCGTACCATATAACCGCAAGGCCAGCTCACCGTTATCCGGGGTCTCGTCAGGATCTAGCGGCACCAGATGCTGAGCCGATTGCTGCCCTCTCATGGCATCAAAGTACGAAAAACGCTCTCCGTCTATAAAGCGGTCACTGGTAAATAGCGGTGTCCATACCAGATCTATATTCGCAGCTTCCTTGTAATAACTGAGCTTAGCGCTAGCAGATGGCGCTTTCAGATACTGATCGTCACGACCGGAAAAATAGGAAACCCAATCTTTGGGAAACATATCGTTAATAAATAACAGATCTCCCGTCCCCCATGTCAGTATCTGCTGCCCGATACGCAGGTCAAGGTTCTGACCCGGACTGAGATCCAACAACGCTTCACGCAGCTCACCGTGCAGCCCATGCTCTACTCCATCCGTATAGAGATCCGCCTTCAGGCTGTAGCGGTTGTCACCGATATAATCAGCGATTTCTAACTGAGCCCGCATATCGGCCAGCGTCAGATCTTCATCTGGCAACACCGGGTCACTGTCCAACCGCGCTCCGGCAGAGAACTCAACAAAACCATGCCACGAGGTGCTCTGAGTCTCCTCTTCACCCCAGCTGTCATCCCCCCACTCTTCTTCAGCATATACCGGAGGATAAAACGCAGTCGCAACCAATAATGTCGGTAGCAGGTGCTTTATGCCCCATACCCGACTCATGGTTTCGGCCTCTTTAGCCACTCACGAGGTAGTTTTCGCAAGGAACGTTCGGTAAATACGGAGCTGTCCAGACCGACATCGTACTTGATGAACCGGAACTCCATCGTTGTCATACCGCCGGACACCAGATCACTCACACGAGACTTTGTCACGGTTGGATGCCCCTGAACATCTTTCACGTCCAATACCTCGACCCGGCGATAAAGACGCTCGGCGCTGTCCTTATACTCTATTTTCACAGGTAGCAGATTGGTCTTATCAATCCACACGCGATACTGGCTGAACTCAACACTGGCGGGATCTTTAGGTGTGTTATCCACCACATAATGTTCATCCGTGGTGTCCACCAGCGTATGCTCATCTTCACTGATATTGCGCCCGGAGACATCTTCATAGAAGTAATGCGATCCGACAAAGCTAGTACGTTTATCCCCTTCTGAGATCCGCTTTACCAGATCCAGACTGGGCAGGTAGAGCCAGCGATCATCGTCGCTCGCGGTATGTTTCGCGACCATAAAGACGGTGTTACGAACATCTGCCGGACGGCTAAAGGCCACAAGAAAGTCCTGATCACCGCCATCGGCGCGGTCATACCGCAAAATCGTGAACTGGCGGGTCTGCTTTCGCCCTTGCCCGTCAGTGATCACCATCCGTGCTTCCGACCGGCCGTCGCTTGCTTTGTAATAGGCGGCGAGATTCGACTGACTCACAATCTCGTTTACATCCGTCATATCAGCAGCCTGAGCAGACGTTGCCACAGGTGCAATGGCCAATGCGGCCGTTAAAAACAGGGAGCGAATCAGATCAGACATTCTGTTTCTCCTTCTTAATACCAAACAAAGCATTTTTGTTGCGAATGCTATCCATCACCGCGGGCAACAGCAGGATGGTAACCACCGCAGACACCGCCATGATAGTTGCTAAAAAGAATCCCACCGTGATGTACGGAACCAACGGGGCAAACAGCAACGGGGTAAAGCCAACAGCAACAACAACCGCATTACGACTAATCGCACGTGCCGGACCTTTATACACCTCTTCGATCGTTAGCTGCCATTCGCCCGTTTCACGATAGATTGCGCGGGTTCGCTCAAGGAAATGGATCGCAAAGTCGACGGACAATCCCAAAGTCAGCGCACTAAGCACCGCGATCGGCATGTCGTAATCCTTGCCAATCAGACCAATCAGGCCATAGATGCACAGGATCGTCACCGTCAGCGGCAGCATGGACAACAGACCAATTTTCACCGAGCGGAACAAGAACACCATCATTGCCAGCACCATCGCAAAGGCACTCAGCAAGCTGTTCAACATCCCATTGACCATCTGATCCTGCCACACCACATTGATATAGGTGAGACCGGCCCAGTTTGCCTCAACACCTTGTGGCAACGGGTTGGCCGCAATATAGCGATCAACCAGCTCAATCACTTGGCTCATATCCTGGTTATCACCGCTTTTCAGCTGCAACCAAAGCACACTGGATCGGTAGTCTGGCGTCACCATATGCCACAGGTCATTAGGGCGGTGTGAGGATTGATAGCTCAGGATCGTTTGCGCCGCCGCGGACGCATTCCCCGGCAAAGTATATTGTTCGGCATCACCGCCGTTCAGCTCACGATACACCGTCTTTAACAACGTCGGCAGACCGTTCGATTTACCCACTAACTCCGATGCGTTCAGATGTGCCTGCAAGCTATCCAGATACTTCAGCGCTTCCGGTGTCAGAAAGTACTTGGCGCTTTGCTGAGCGTCTTCGGTCACCGCCATCAGCGCCAGCCACAATGCCTCCTGCTCTGGCTGGTTATACGATGCTTCATCGAACACATTGATTAAGTTATCGGTATAGGTCTGAAATTGCTCGTTTTCGGCCTGCTCCAGTATATTCGATAGCGCCGTCGCCACAGAGGAATCACCTGCAGCCGCCTGGGTCAGTGCCTGCTTGAGAGATGCGCGCTCTTCGGACAGGTCCTGTTTTTCCAACACCAGATAAGCTTCATAGGTGCCCGAAAAGTGGGAGTTCATCACGCTGTCTGCGACCCGCAAACGGTGATCATCTTTGAACCAGCGAATCGGGTTATCGTTAATCTGAATCTGACTTACACCGTAAGCCGACACCATCACCAACACGATAAAGCCAATCACCAGCCCCTTCGCACGCACCAGAGAGAATTGGCCCGCCTTCGCCAACAAGCGGCCCAACGCAGAGTTGTCGTCCTCTTCGATATTGTGATCTTTGAGTGCAGCCAGACGTTTTTCAGACAAGCTCACAATGTATGCGGGTACAAAAATAATCGTCAGGATAAAGGCCAGAAGAATACCAACGGCCACATGCAATCCAAAGATCTGTACCGGAGGGATCGGCGTGAATGCCAACGATGCAAAGCCGACTGCAGATGTCACCGAGGTATACAACATGGGCGTAAACAGATGACTCAACACCTCCGCCAACGCTTTGCGTGGATTTTCGCCGGGACGGTAGCGATCAGCAAATTCGGACAGGATATGTACCGAATCTACGACAGCAATCGGCATTAAAAATATCGGGATCATCGAACTCATGATATGTACGGTGTAGCCCTGCCCGATCAGCATACCCATTGTGATTATCACCGTCGCCATCGCCACAATCATCGGTGCGGTGATCAGCAGGAAAGAGCGG
>JAGSHA010000432.1 GCA_023954795.1 Oceanospirillaceae bacterium
AAAAAGCAGTGCTTTATACATATGTTGCAGGCAGATAGCCGTGCGATGGTTGTTCTCTTTGTAGTCTGAAAGGGCGCTGTCTTCAGAGTAGTAGCGGCCATCCAGTCGCGTTGGTGATTCGCTAATACCTCTAATATTATCAATGCTTTGCAGGGCTAATCTAGAATATTGTTCAGACTGTTTTTGCCCGGTTGCCTGCATGCGGAGCATGTACTGCTCCAGCTGTGGCTGAATGCCTTCCATATCTTTAATCAGCGTAAACGCATACTGGATATATGCCGCAATACAGTAGGTGCCCCATTCTACGTCCCCGCAATCCAGCGCGAGATGATAGCCTTTCTGTAAAGACTCAAGTGTATTGCTCAGAGGCTCCTTCCAGTGACGGATATAGCTATTAAACAACGATAAGGTTTTATGATGGGTGAGCCGGGAAGGCAGACGTTCGTCAATGGCCAGTGCCGCTTTACCCAAACGATACCCCTGAACAATGGCATTGTACCGTCCGCACAATATGCCACCGTAGCCGGCGAATGCCAGCGCCGATGAGGGGCCTAAACCGTGTTTCAGCGTCAGTTCAACCTGCTTCGCCATAATCAGCGGGCGCAGCTCCGAGCTGGAGAATTTAACCGCACCAAACATACTGGCCATGATTGGCAGAGCGGCAAGGACAGCATCCGATGTCATAGCGGGCATCTTAAGCACGGATTCTGGCGGAGTTTGCTTCAGCATCCACTGGGTCTTTAGCTTGTTGGCCCAGCTATAGGTATTGCTCGGGTGCTTAGGAATCGTAATGCCCAGCAGATCCAATACCTTCAGTGCTGTATCCAATGCCGAGTCGAACGCATTGCGGGAGATGTGCGCCTGAATCAGGATTTCGTACATCCGTACTTTTTCCAGCAGGCTCTGTGCATTGGTCAGAACGTGCTCAATGAGCCGTTGCAGTTGTTCAAAGTCATTACGGATATAAGCGGTTTCAGCTGCGTTGGTATGCAACGACAAGGTCAAATCGTAATGATCTTGCCATCGGTTGGAGGGCAGTAGTTCCAATCCTGTATTGAAATAGTCATAGGCTGTTTCAAAAGCGGCTGCATCACGTGCACCAATGCCCGCTTTTAAGTTCAGCTCTGCCAGATTTAAGCGTTCATCGGTTTCCTTGAGCAGGTCGCGTGCAATGTTGAGGTGGTTTGTTACCTCGAAAATCCGGCTTTCAAACTCCTCTGAATCGAAATTATCCAGCGCTAGCTGACCAATTTTGAGATGCACCGGTAAACGTGCAGAATCGGAGATCAGGCTGTAGGCGGCTTGTTGTACGCGGTCATGAATAAAGCGATATCGGGTACTGTCAGCACTGGGTTGGCGGGGCAGGTGGTAGTTATCGAGTGGCAGGATCAGCCGTTCAGCCATCGCTTGCCACAGATCTGCGGCGGTTTCTTGCGGAGAACGTTGGTGTACGATAGATAAGATACGCAGACTGAACGGGCTACCCAGACAGGAGGCAAGCTGTAACATCTTTTGTGTGTTCGGAGACAGCTTCTGAATCTTGTTGACCATCAGATCAACAACGTTATCTGTCATCTCCTGCTGGCGAATACTCTCTTCATTCCAGACCCAGTGTCCGCGATTAAAGCTGATCAGGCCTTCTTCGTAGAGAGTGGTGAGGAACTGATTGAGGAAAAACGGATTGCCCTGTGTTTTTTCAATGCTGATGCGCGCGAGAGACGCACAACGATCCGGGTTGTATTGCAGCGTATCCGCGATCAGTTGATTCACTTGCGACAGTGTCAGCGGTTCTAAGCGGTATTCTGTGAGTTCCGTCCGGGTATTGCGTATACGCTGGAGTGCTGTGGCAAGCGCGTGGGTGGATTTTACCTCCTGATCACGAAAGCTGCCCACCAGCATCAAGTGTGACAATTGCTGTTGTGCGATGGTTTCGATCAGGCTGATCGATGCCAGATCGGCCCAGTGAAGATCGTCCAGAAACAGGACTAAGGGACGTTCTCCTGATGCCAGCGTCTGGATCAGGCGCATAAACAAGCGGGAGAAACGGTTTTGTTCCTCAGTCAGCGCCAGCTTAGGTGCGTTGGGTTGTTTTCCAACGATTAACTCTAGCTCAGGAATCAGACGGATAAATACCTGTGCATTGTCGCCAAGTGCTTCCAGTAACTTTGCACGCCACAGAGCAATGCTGTTTTCCGATTCTGTCAGTAGCTGACGGATCAGGCTTTGCAGGGCGAAGGTGATTGCTGCGTAGGGTCTGTTGCGGCGAAACTGATCGAATTTACCACTGACAAAACTACCGCCTTTGGCGTTAACGTACTGACGAATCTCATGCACGAGGCTGGATTTGCCGATGCCGGCATATCCCGAAATCATGACCAGCGACTGATGCCCGCGTGTTGTGCGGTCATAACTGCTCAGCAACCGTTTTATGATATCGGCGCGGCCGTATAGTCGTTGGGGGATTTCGAAGCGTTCGGAGCGATCCTCTGAGGCGATGCTAAAGCTTTCAATCCGCTTATTCCGCTGCCACTCCTCTTCGCAGGTTTTCAGATCCTGAATCAATCCAAAGATCGACTGGTATCGTTCCGACGCATCTTTTGCGAGTAACTTTATGATGATCTGAGAGACCACTTCGGGTAACTCGCGATTGATCAGATGCGGTGGGTCAGGTTGTTTGGCGATATGACTGTGCACGATTGCCATACGGTCTTCATCACGAAAAGGCGGACGGCCGGTCATTAATTCATAGAGGGTGACACCTAAGCCATAAAAATCGGTGCGGTAGTCGATGGCGCGGTTGATGCGTCCCGTCTGCTCGGGTGCGATGTAGGGCAGGGTGTCTTCAGCCAGTTGGTTGTAGTTCCAGGTGGCCTGTTCGCGCTGAAGATGAGTTGCCTGAGTGAAGTCTATAATCTGCAGCCCGTTCGCCGGATCAGACTCATCGATAATGATATTGTCCGGTGAGATCTGCTTATGAATAATCTGGGCTTTGTGAATACGGCCGATCAGTTCTGCCAGGCTGACCGCAAACGGTAACCATTCATGCCAGAGGTGGTCGTCACGGTTAAGTACCTGACGC
>JAGSHA010000291.1 GCA_023954795.1 Oceanospirillaceae bacterium
CAAACGCCGACGAAAGATAGACCGGTAACGGACATACCAGCTGCCCCCGCTCAAGCAGGTCAAACGCCGACGAAAGATAGACCGGTAACGGACATACCAGCTGCCCCCGCTCAAGCAGGTCATACGCCAGACTGAAACGCAAGATGCCAAAGCCTTGCCCACACAACAACGCCTCCACCAGCATCGCCGCATCGGTCACATGTAACTGGGTCGATTCATGTCGGAACGGCATCCCTATCACGCGCTGAAACTCACGCCAGGCGTCATCAATATCCGGGCAATCATCGGCCAGCAGCGGCAGTTCGGCTAATTGCGGCGGGATGGGCTGTTCAAGGTCGATCAGTGAGGGATGGCACACCGGCAGCAGATATTCTTTGAGCAACGGTTTTACGGTCAGGCCCGGATAGTCCCCACGCCCAAAGCGGATCGCCAGATCAGGCTCCCCTCGCTCAAAGTTGATCAGATCGATACTGGGCAGCAAATTCAGGGCGACGTCCGGCATCTGCTGTTGATACAGGCCCAGACGCGGCACCAACCAACGCCCGGCAAACGAGGGCAACGCGCTGAGTGTGAGTCGGTTGGGATTGGGATCTTGGGCCAAATCCATGACCCCCTCTTCCAGCGTCATAAACGCCTTGCTCACATAGGGCAGCAACTTCATTCCCTCGGGCGTAAGCACGACTTCCCGCGTTAGACGCTGAAAGAGTTTCACATCCAACTGCTCTTCCAGGGTTTTGATCTGCTGACTAATCGCCGCCTGCGTCACGTTTAACTGTTGTGCAGCGACTTTAAAGCTCTGCGCTTCTGCGGCATATCGAAATGCGTGGAGCGCCTTCAGCGGTGGCAGTCTTTTCATACCGTTTAATCATCACAATAGATAAGATTTTCTTAATCATAAGCCATAATTTCTCGTTTGTCGGCCATCGTAGATTTAACAAGAATAGTTCGTATCCAATCCATTCAAACAGGTGGCAACGATGAACTGCGAAAATCGATACTTACGTGAAAATAACGAAGCAGACAGGGATATTAAGGGGGTTATTCAACTCTGGAAACAACACCTGATCAATTGGCGCACGAACTGGCGCACCCGACGTGAGCTGGCAAAACTGGATCATCACCAGCTCAAAGACATCGGTATCAGCCGTGTTGATGCATTAGCAGAAAGTAAAAAATCGTTTTGGAAAAAGTAGCCATGAGACCGGTTACCCACACAAAGCACAGAATGATCACCCTGCTCTGTGGAGGCACCGGAAGTGTCATTAAAGACTGTATTAGCGCATCGAATCCATCGCTGAAACGATACGCGCGGCATAGTCAGGATCAGCCTGTGCAAACTGGGCCAGCATCCGTTGCTGAGCCGATTCAGACGCATGGATCAAACCACCCGCAATGGTGGTGGTCAGCTGATCTTTCTGTGAACCATTCATCAAGCGGAACAGGTCACCGGCCTGAGTGTAGTGGTCTTCGTCATCTGCCAACCCATGGCGTGCAACCCATGCACTTTCGAGTACTGGCATCGGCGGTTCCGCTACCGCAGGATCTGGCACCGGTGCGCCATCGTTGATCTGATCATTCGGATAATAGTTCACCCGCGATGTTTGCACTGCAGCCGCACCATGCGCAGGACACATACCGGCCATCGCCCCATCACGCTGATAGTGATTCACCGGACATTTCGCCGCATTCACTGGCAGCTGGTTGGCGTTCGCACCCACCCGATAGCGATGCGCATCCTGATACGCCAGCAGTCGGCCCTGCAACATTTTGTCTGGCGAGGCACCAATCCCCGGCACCAGATTGCTCGGCGCAAAACACGCCTGCTCGGTTTCGGCAAAGTAGTTTTCCACATTGCGGTTCAGCTCCAGCTGCCCCACCTCGATCAATGGGAAATCCGCATGCGGCCACACCTTGGTCAGATCAAACGGATTGATCGCATAAGTCTTCGCCTCGGCCTCTGTCATCATCTGCACTTTGGCGGTCCAGCTTGGGAAATCACCCGCATCAATCGCTTCCACCAGATCCTGTTGGGCGCCAATAGGTGATGTGACGGCGGCTTGTTCATTGGTCAGGGTCTGAATCCCCTGATTAGATTTAAAGTGCCACTTGAACCAGACCCGCTCACCTTTACTGTTCCAGAAACTGAAGGTGTGGGAGCTGAAACCGTGCATATGACGATAGGACGCGGGGATCCCCCGATCAGACATCAGGATCGTCATCTGATGGAGTGACTGTGGATGGTTCGCCCAGAACTCAAACATCGCCGCTGGATCGGGCAGATTCGTGCGGGGATTCTTCTTCTGTGAGTGGATAAAATCGGGAAACTTGATGGCATCACGCAGGAAAAAGACCGGCGTGTTGTTACCCACCATATCGTAGTTACCCTGATCGGTATAAAACTTGATCGCAAAACCACGCGGATCTCGGGCGTAGTCGCTGGAATCCTGCCCTCCACCCACCGTAGAGAAGCGAACAAACACCTCGGTGCTCTGGCCGACCTCCTGCAGGAAGCTGGCGATAGTGTAGTCAGTCAACGAGCGGGATACAGTGAACTGGCCATAGGCACCGGTCCCCCGCGCATGAACAACCCGCTCGGGGATACGCTCGCGGTTAAAATGCGCCAGCTTTTCGAAGGTATAGTGGTTATCAAACGTCAGAGAACCGCGCTCTCCAACACTGATGCTGTTGTCATCATCCGCGACTGGAGAACCCGTCGCGGTGGTCAAAGTCTGCTTGCTCATGTTGATTGCTCCAGATACACGTTGGATGCGGTGAGCAGAGAGGATCACTCACCCTGTATCTAAAGCTTAGGCGCGGCACTGTAACTATTGAAATCTATTATCCTTATAGAGTTTATAGATATGCGCTATCACTGCCGAATAAACCCGTTTATCCAATCTCGAAGGATGCGACTCCAAACAACCGCTCAACCGGCAGTGCTGGTATCGCCTGTGTATACATGCGGGCGGTCTCAAACGACACCGTCATATTGTGCCGTTCCGCCAGCGAGACAGCCGCCTGATTCTGTTCCGGCGTATCCAGATAGATCAGATCAGACGGGCTCACACGGGATTTCAGTGCGAGAAACAGCTGCTCAGCTAACGCTGGGGTATCGGCATACAGAGGTGCTATTTTGTACCCGGACCGGCACTGACGAATCACACCGTAACCGGCCAACTTCCCATCCTGCATCACACCCAGTGCATGACAATCGGACTGGCTGATCCAGGCTTGGATAAACTGAGCACGGTTAGCTGGAAGGAAAGGACGATCATAGGATTCCACCGCCTCAAACGGCAGGGTCGATAGCGCAACGATCCCACTATTGTCTGGGTCAACACCGCCGCCCAGCCCTTCGTAACGGATATTACGATAAGCGAGCTTGAAGCCTGATTGTTTGTAGTTATCCTGCTGCTCGACAACACCATCCAACCCAATATTCGCGCCCTTCAGGTATTCAAGCCCGGCATTCCAGATCTGAATCCCGTAGCCTTTGCCGCGATATGCCGGCTTCACGAGATAAAAGCCCAAAAAACCGAACGCTGCGCTGTATTTGATCACCGAGATCACGGCAATGGGTTCATCATCCAACAGGCCCACCAGAAACCCGTTAGGATCAGCCACGCGATAGCACTCGGCGTCGTGTAAACCGGGATTCCAGCCTTCTGCCGCCGCCCACTCGACCGCCATGTTCACTTCGTGCGGTTGCATTGTTCTGATGGTGTACTGTCTATTTTCCATAAAAAGTGCCTGTCGTTTCCTTGAAGAACCGCGCTGATGAAGAGGCTTAATCTGTGGCGCGGGTTACCCCTTCCGATTTACTGAGGCCATCCCTCAGGATAAACGATTGGATTGCCCGCCACCCGTGGATGTACTGTCGCCTCATGACAAAGCATACACGCGAGGCAACGTTTTTTCATGAGCGAACATAGACTCCAATCGCAACCTGTATCAACGGATACAGAGCGGCCCGCAGAGATATCCACATCGATGACAGCATCCTCGTCACGATTGTCTCGGCGTTCAAAACAGATCATCGCCGTTGTCACCGCAGCCATTATTACCGGGTTCATAACCGCTGAGTTTTTGCCATTTCAGATGGCCGCAGCGTCCGCGCTGACCATCTTCTGTATCGGCTTATGGGCAACAGCTGCGGTACCCGAATACTGGCCCGCACTCGCCTTCTTTATGGTAGCGATGGTCTTTGAAATTGCACCCGCTCACACTGTATTTTCGGGTTTTCAGTCATCAACATTCTGGCTGCTGTTTAGCGGACTGATTCTGGGTGCGGCCATCAACTTCACAGGGCTAGGACGGCGTGCTGCCGCCCTACTCTCAAGAATGATTGGCACTCGTTATTCCAGTGCCATTTCAGGCATTGTGATCTTTGGCCTCGCGCTGGCATTTGTGATGCCCTCTGCCATGGGGCGTATCGTATTACTGATGCCCATCATCATCGCGCTGGCCGATCATAATGGATACCCGGCTGGTTCCAACGGTCGGATCGGCATGTGAACTGCGGCGGCGTTTGGTACCTGTCTGCGTGCG
>JAGSHA010000143.1 GCA_023954795.1 Oceanospirillaceae bacterium
AAGGCATTGATCTGCCAACCATTATCGTCATGGATAACTCGTTTCATGGTCGGACAATGGCAACACTCAGTGCAACCGGCAACCGTTCTGCTCAGGCTGGATTCGAGCCACTGGTTGCAGGTTTTGTTCGTGCGCCTTACAACGATGTTGAAGCTGTCCGCAAGATTGCAGCGAACAACCCGAACGTTGTCGCCATTCTGGTTGAACCTATTCAGGGCGAATCCGGTGTCGCTATCCCGGCAGACGATTACCTGAATCAGCTGCGCGATATCTGTGACGAACAGGACTGGCTCCTGATGCTGGATGAAGTCCAGACCGGCAACGGTCGTACTGGTACATACTTTGCGTTCCAGCAAAACAACATCGTGCCGGACGTAGTCACGACCGCAAAAGGCCTCGGCAACGGCGTACCCATCGGCGCATGTCTGGCAAGCGGCAAGGCTGCAACAGTCCTTGCACCGGGTAATCACGGCTCAACCTTTGGTGGAAACCCATTGGCTTGCGCTGCTGCGCTGGCCGTTGTTGATACGATCAACAATGAAGGACTGGCAGAGCGCGCTAAAGAACTGGGCGACCGCATCGTACAGGGCTTCCGCGAACAGTTCGCTGGCGCTGACTACGTAAAAGAAGTACGTGGTGCAGGCCTGATGATCGCGATTGAACTGAGCGAAGCGGGTACAGAACTGGCCGTTCTGTCCAAGGTAAAGGGTGTTCTTCTGAACGTGACTGGCGGTGGCAAAATTGTTCGTATGCTGCCTCCACTGATCATGTCAGACACTGAAGCAGACCTTCTGGTTAACACCATTTCAAAACTGATCAAGATCTACTCTGCTGACGATCGTGCCAAGCCGCGTGTTTAACACGCGGTCTCTTCAGACGCAGCGAGAAATCCATAATGACAATAAGACACTTTTTAACTCTGCGGGACCTGTCTTCTGCGGAGCTTGACTCTGTAATCAACAGAGCAACTGAACTGAAACGCATCCTTCGCGACGGCGAAGTGTATGAACCACTGAAAAACCGTGTAATGTCGATGATTTTTGAGAAGTCATCGACCCGTACCCGCGTATCGTTCGAAGCAGGTATGGCACAGTTTGGCGGTCATGCAATGTTTTTGTCCCCACGTGATACCCAGCTGGGACGTGGTGAGCCTATCTCAGATAGTGCCCGCGTCATCTCCAGCATGGTTGATGTGGTTATGATCCGTACGCATGGACACGACATTGTTGAAGAATTTGCCGCTAACTCCTCAGTACCGGTGATCAACGCACTGACCAATGAGTATCATCCATGTCAGCTGCTGGCCGATATGCAGACGTATCGCGAACACCGAGGCAGCATTCAGGGTAAAACTGTCACCTGGGTTGGTGATGGTAACAACATGTGCAACTCGTACATTAACGCAGCCCGCCAGTTCGACTTCCATCTGAATATTGCTTGCCCGGTAGGTTTCGAACCGATGGCCGAGCTGCTGGAAGAGAACAAAGACCGCATCTCCATCTTCCGCACACTGGAAGAAGCGATGAAAGACAGCCACCTGGTCGTCACCGATGTCTGGGCGTCCATGGGCCAGGAAGAAGAACAGAAAGAGCGCGAAGCAGCGTTTGCTGGCTATCAGGTCACTACTGAGCTGATGGATCTGGCAGATAAAGACGCCATTTTCATGCACTGCCTGCCCGCGCATCGCGGCGAGGAAGTCAGCGCTGAAATGATGGATGATCCTCGCTCGGTCGTCTTCGACGAAGCAGAAAACCGACTACATGCTCAAAAAGCACTGCTGGAGTTTTTGCTGGTCGGCACCCCGGAATAAGCGTAATTCAGCACTGACAATCGGGCTGGAACGATTGAATCCAGCCCGATTCACCTCTATTCCCTACAGAGCAACTATACTTCGACATACATCTGTCACAGGGGAGCAAGTAATGATCGAACTTCGTCATCTGAAAACACTGTCTGCCCTCCGTGATGCGGGCAGTCTGGTTGAAGCCGCGGAGCGTGTTCATCTGACACAATCAGCGCTCTCTCATCAGATAAAGGACCTCGAAGACCGGTTGGATTGCTCGCTGTTTATCCGCAAAACAAAACCGATCTGCTTTACCAGTGCCGGGCAACGACTGCTCTCTCTGGCGGACGAAATGCTACCCATGATTCGCAGTGCTGAGCGGGATATCGCCCGATTAGCTGGCGGGGAAGCAGGACGTCTGAACCTATGCATTGAGTGTCACAGCTGCTTTGACTGGCTGATGCCTACGATTGACCACTTCCGCCAGCACTGGCCTGAAGTCGAGTTGGATCTATCCAGTGGCTTTAGCTTTCAGCCTTTACCTGCGTTGGCGCGTGGCGATCTGGATCTGGTCATTACCGCTGATCCGGAACCGCGTAACGGCATTACCTACGTGCCACTGTTTACATACGAATCGGTATTGGCAATCAGCAAACAGCACCGGTTGATGGCCCGCAAGCATATCCACCCGACTGATCTGGAGCAGGAAGTTCTGATTACCTATCCGGTCGAACCGAGTCGCTTAGATATATTTAACCACTTTCTGGATCCGGCTGGCGTCGAGCCAAGTAGCATTCGCACGGCAGAGCTCACCGTAATGATGCTACAACTGGTGGCCAGTGGCCGTGGGGTTGCTGCCCTACCTAACTGGGCGCTGCATGAATATTTACAAAGAGAGTATATCGCCGCACGCTCACTGGGCGAAAAAGGTGTCTGGTGTACTCTGTACGCTGCGATTAGAGACGATCAGAAAAATGCAGACTTTATGGTGGACTTCCTCAACACCGCCAAGGAAGTCTCTTTCCGCAATCTGACCGGCATCAAATCAGCCTGATCAGATTAACAAGGATGTTATTTTGCGGACACCGTTTGGTATAGCTGAGCCAGATCCAGAATTACGTCTTGCGAGGCCGCCACGTAGGCACCAGAACTCAGCTCTTTCTGCGCCGCCTCCTTTTTCACTCCCTCACCGCTTTGCACCATCTCCAGAACAGAGCCGGCACACTGATGAAAGCGTGCATGGTCCTGACGTAACTTCTGAAACAATTCAACTTCGCCAAACTGCTGTCCGCCGCTGCCATGAATCCATTTACCCAGCATACACAGGTCGTCACGGCACAGGTTAGCAACCGAAAGTTCATTGGCCGAATCATTGTCCAGCGCGGACTGAAGCTTGACCTTCCACTCCTGATGCGCCTCGATCGCAGAACGAAAATTCAGGCCCGCCGCCTCTTCCTCCACTGAATCTGCCGCTGCAACAGGTCCGGCAGAAATTGATTCGTCCAGAGCACTGCTCACTTCACCGCCCTGCTTAGCTGTAAACACACGCTTAAGCCATTTACCAAAACTCATACGACTCTCCCTTTCTTTATTTTTATTTTTGGTACATTCGTCGTTTCATCAGATCGAACTATCCAGCGACCTTATAAACCTCAACAGCAGCAGTTATTGCGTTAAGACCTACTCTTCCCAGTTTTCAATCACTTCTTTAGCGGCGCGGAATGCTTCCTGAGCAGCGGGAGCACCGCAGTAGACGATAGAATGCAGCAACACTTCCTGAATTTCTTCCGGTGTACAACCGTTACGCAGCGCTCCACGCACATGCCCTTTCATCTCAGTGGGTGCTTTCAGCGCTGCAAGCATCGCGATGGTCACCAAACTACGCGTATTACGTGGCAAGGTTTCACGCTGCCACGTTGAACCCCACGCATTTTCGTTAATCCAATCCTGCAGGGGTGCCGTAAATTCAGTGGTGTTATCGATGGCTTTTTGTACGAATTCCTCACCCATTACTTCGGTGCGTACAGCCAGTCCATTCTCGCGATCTTCAATAGCCATGTCATAACCTCCTAAAAAATTTGCATTTACCCTAACGTAAAATAGCAAACAGGAAAATCGTACTCTTGTTTCTTTAATGCATTGCCTTACACTGTCGCCCTTAACTTACGAAATTCTCAGGACTCAACATGCAAAACTGGACCCCGAACAGCTGGCGTAATCATCCAATCGTCCAGCAACCGGATTATCCGGATCAGGCTGCCCTCAAGCAGGTCGAACAGACGCTGACAGAAATGCCTCCTCTGGTGTTTGCCGGTGAAATTCGCGCCCTGCAATCACAACTGGCAGAGGTCGCAAACGGTAACGCCTTTCTCCTTCAGGGTGGCGACTGTGCGGAAAGTTTTGCAGAGTTTAACGCGAATAAGATTCGTGACACGTTTCAGGTCATGCTGCAAATGGCAGTGGTACTGACGTTTGCGGGTAGCTGCCCGGTGGTAAAAATTGGCCGCATGGCGGGCCAGTTTGCTAAACCCCGCTCCACAGGCATGGAGACAAGCAACGGCATAGAACTGCCAAGCTACCGCGGCGATATCGTCAACGACATCAACTTCACCGCTGGCTCCCGAGCACCCGATCCAGAGCGTCTTCTGCAGGCCTATCACCAGTCTGCTTCCACGCTGAACCTGTTGCGCGCATTCGCGCAGGGCGGCTTTGCCGATCTGAATCAGGTTCACCAGTGGAACCTCGGTTTTGTTAAAAAGAGTCCGCTGGGCGAAAAATACCAGCATCTGGCCGGTCAGATTGATCAGGCGTTGGCATTTATGGATGCATGCGGCCTGAACGCAGGCACCACGCCTCAGATTCACGAGACCAGCCTGTATACCTCTCACGAAGCCCTTCTGCTGGGTTATGAAGAGGCTCTGACACGTCAGGACAGCATCACCAATCAGTGGTACGACTGCTCTGCACATATGCTGTGGATCGGTGACCGCACTCGCCAGACGGATCACGCCCACGTAGAGTTTTTACGCGGCGTACAGAACCCGATTGGTGTAAAAGTCGGTCCAAGCACCTCCAGAGAGGACCTGATTCGCCTGATCGATATCCTAAATCCGGATAACACACCGGGCCGCCTGACACTGATCGCTCGCATGGGTGCAGAGAACATCGAAACCATGCTACCCCCTCTGGTCCGCGCAGTTAAAGAGGAAGGACGCAATGTGGTCTGGAGTTCAGACCCGATGCACGGCAACACCATTAAGGCATCCTCCGGTTATAAAACCCGTAGCGTCGATTCCATCCTGAAAGAGATGAAAGGTTTCTTCCAGGTACATCGTGCAGAAGGCACCTACGCCGGTGGCGTGCACTTTGAGATGACTGGCCAGAACGTTACCGAGTGTATTGGTGGTGCATACCAGATCACCGAAGAAGGCCTTGCGGATCGTTATCACACGCATTGCGACCCACGCCTGAACGGCGAACAGGCACTGGAGCTTGCGTTCCTGATTGCTGACACGCTGAAGGAAGCACGGGGTAAGTAATGGATCGAAACGTACGCGTCAGCGCCCTGCTGAGTTCGATTCAGTCCGAAATGCAGTCGCAACAGCTGTGGGCCGCTCAATCGCCTTCAGCTGAAGCGCTGAGCAGCCAGCAGCCATTTTGTGTGGATACCCTGATGTTTACGGAGTGGGTGCAGTGGCTCATGCTTCCGCGCCTGCAAATGATGATTGATCAGCGCACATCATTGCCACAGAACAGCAATATGCATGCAATGGCAGAAGAAGCCTTTAAGCGGATTGAGGCGGATACTAACCAACTGCTTGAGTTGATCAAAGCGCTGGATGAGGCGCTAAACGTACGCCATTAAGACACTGAGCAAATGCTGCAACAGTGATGGATGAGAAAAGCGGATTTTCACTTTAGAATCAGGTGAAGATCCGCTTTTTTATAAGTAGAAAAGCTCAGATCAGATCAAACCTTTCAGCACGATATCGTTGTAACCCACAACACCCATCACCTGACCGTTTTCGATCACCGGTGCCGATGCCAGGCCGAAGTTATCAAACATCCGGGCACAGTATCGTACATCCATACGCGCCTCAACGGAGAGTACAGGCTTCGCCATCACTTCATAGACGTTCACCCGCTCCGGTGCACGATCCTTAGCGACCACTTCTTTTGCAATATCAGACAACAAAAGAATACCGTATTCATCGTCTTCATGACGTTTGTTGATTAGCAGAACAGAAACGGACTTCTGCTTGAACAGATCCAGTGCCTCTTTAATCGTCACCAGACCGTCAACTATCGCATAGTCCTGAGTCATTACATCCTTAACCCGTACGACCTCTTTTTTGCCGCTCATATCTCTTCCTCTACCACGTTGGTCAGTGTCTGGATCTGATGGGCAACACCTACCGCATCCTCGACATCTAACTGAATCGCAATACCACGCCCTGGCGCCTCATCAAATCCAGCAACCTCAGCAATCGTTTCCAGAATTTTCCGACTGAGGTGCTCTTCGGTGATAAACAGCAAGACATCACGTTGAGTTTCCAATGACAAACCAAAAAACGTTTTGGTTTTTTTCACGCCTTCACCACGAGCATTGGTGATTACGGTTGCACCAGTGGCTCCAGCCTCTCGTGCAGCCTTCATGACCTGATCTGTTTTGGTATCTTCTACAAATACCACTAACAGTTTGAAATGCACGGCAATTCTCCGTTTTTACGTAACTAGGTACTGATCAGACTTCAGCAGTTTCACGTTCTTTTTTACTGCTACGTTTCGCCGACCATTCAGTAATTTGTGCATAGCCCATCACCGTAATCATCGGGAACAGACTTGCAAAAGCAATCAGACCAAAACCATCGATCAGCGCACTACGCCCCGGCACTGTTTCCGCCAGACCCAACCCCAGAGCTGCGACAAGCGGTACAGTGACCGTCGAAGTGGTTACGCCGCCGGAGTCATAGGCCAATGGCACAATCATTTTCGGCGCCCAGACAGTCTGGATAACGACCACGATGTAACCAGAGATAATGAACCAGTGGATCGGATAGCCAGTGACAATTCGCCAGGTTCCCAGCGAGATCCCTATGGCGACACCCAGTGCTACCGCAATACGTAACCCCCAGACGCCAATAGCTCCGCCGGACACTTCGTTTGCCTTGATCGCCACCGCAATCAAAGACGGCTCAGCAATGGTCGTACTCGCACCGATCAAGAAGGCAAACAGGAAGACCCAGTAGTAATCCTTCCAGTGAAATTCGCCCGGCACTGCGTCACTCCACTGACTAATAAAGTCAGGATTGGTTAGCTGCTCGGCCATCAAACGTCCGATGGGGAACAACGCCTTATCCAAACCGAGCAGAAACAAAGCCAGACCAAAGATCACATAGGCAAAACCGATTAAGACCCTTTTCAGGTTCGGTATCGGACGCCGGATTACAAACAGCTGAAAGCCGAAAATAATCGCAGCGATCGGAATCACATCCTTGATTGTGGTGAGCGTAATATCGATCAGTTGCAGAATGAATTCCATCAGATCACCATCCCGTAAGCCATGACAAATATCATGGGAGTCAGCGATGCAAAGGCAATTAATCCAAAACCATCGATCATTGGATTACGCCCCTCAATAGACGATGCCAAACCCACTCCCAATGCCGTTACCAGAGGCACGGTAATCGTCGATGTCGTTACACCGCCGGAGTCGTAAGCAATACCGATAATCTCACGCGGCGCAAACATGGTCATAATCACCACCATCATATAACCGGCGATAATCATGTACTGAATCGACCAACCCTTGAGGATTCGCAACACACCCAGAACAATCGCCAGACCAACGGAGAAGGCAACGGTGAAGCGTAAACCGTTCGCA